>DHYN01000078.1:9821-9959 GCA_002414125.1 Ruminococcus sp. UBA5129
TGATTTCAGTGACCTCGTATCCGCTACCGCTGTGAGCAATGACCTCTGTGTGGAGATACTTGACCGGCATAACAGGTCGATGTACTCTAAGCAGGTGCTCGGCGACTGCCTTATCCACGGCAGACTGAACAGCACATA
>DHYN01000081.1:0-8166 GCA_002414125.1 Ruminococcus sp. UBA5129
CGGATGTCTACCCTATGCTGTTTATGTATATGCTTATTTGGGTGTACTTCTCACGTTTCTGAAACCTCTGATATCTCAGAGTTAAATGAATGGCAGATCAATCTGCTTGAAGCCAAGGGATTGCCAACGGACTATGATGAGCTTACGGCTACCCAACAAAACACAATTACGCGTGTCTGGACAATGATCTCTTACCTTAACGAGAAGTACGGTGAGGAATTCGTATATGTCGATTATATCGCACCTGAGCTGAATCAATCTGAAATATTGATGGCATACCCTCGCAGCACAGGATCGGGCAACGGAAAGTATCTCATAACTGTCAAATCGACGAAAGACGGTTTCACGGACAACTATTTCGATTTCGGTGTCGAGGATCTTGCGGAAGAACTGACAAATGAATTCCTTACTGAGCATTTTGGTGATTCATACAAATATTTTGTATCTCCTCTTGCATGTGATATAAAAATGGCAGAAATTGAGGATGGCAAATTTCAGTGGAAATATGGAGCCAGCAATTGCATTTATTTACTTGAGGATGTATGCAGTATTGATAGTGTAGAAAGATTCGCAGTTGATTATGCTAATTTTTTGTATGAACATGAATTATCCGGAAAACACAGAATACAGGTGTTGAAAGAATTTCCTGATGATGAGAGCGATTGGAATATGGTTACATATAATTATGATCAAAAAAGCACAGGTTTTTATTGCTTAAGCTCCAACGCTCATCATCACGCACCTACGGTATATCATACAGCAAATGTTAAATATGATGTGGATGCAGATTGGTATCTCGCTGAGATTTATCATATCAGCAAAGATTATTCTGTTGACGAATTTTTATCAAAATATGATTAATGGAGGATTTTATAATGATTAACTTAACTGATGCAGAGCTTTGTATGCTTGAGCAGCTTACCTACCTTGATGAAGATGTAGCGGCAGCGGCAGGTGTGAATGATAGCTTTGGAAAGATTAATGAGAAAATGAAAAACTGAGACTACTTTCGAGCATTACCTTTATAGGCAGCCTGTATGTACAACTCTGTACACAGGCTGTCTTTTTTGCATATAACGTGATATTCTGCGTATAATATCATCGAGGTGATAACATGACCGAAAGCTACGCTTCTGAGCCTATACTGACCGATCTGAAAGCAAGTATTGAACGCATAAAGCAGATCTCGGGAGGCTCCTCCGATGTGCTGGTAAACGAATTCAAAACGGGAGGCATAAAATGCGCGCTCCTGTGCTGTGAGGGAATGCTCTCGACTGCGACCGTAACCGAGCTCGTGCTCGAGCCTATCACGGATATTTCCCCTAAAAAGGACGCCGAGGAGCTTTTCTGCCACATAGATACCAACCTGCTTCTCTCTGTAGACCGCACCGAGGCGGTGAATTACGGAGACTTTTTCAGACTTCTCAACTCGGGATTTGCCCTGCTTCTCGCCGACGGCATCGGAAAGGTGCTCGCATTCGGCGTGCAGGGCTATGCCACGAGAGGCATCACCGAACCGTCGGGCGAGGCGAATATTATGGGAGCTCACGAGGGGTTTGTTGAGGTAGTGCGCACGAATATGTCGCTCATCCGCCGCCGTCTGAAAAGTCCCATGCTCGTCATGGAGCTCTTTGTAAAGGGCAAAAAAAGCCATACTGATATGTGCCTTTGCTACATGCAGGACAGAGTTCCGAAACGGCTCATCCGCGATATAAAGCGATCGCTCGATAAAATGGAGCTTGAGGCGATCNNACGATCGCGCAGTAGACCGCAGAGGCTATGTCCGACCATTCGCCGAGCGCCGCAGATTTGAGATATTCAGCTCGACAGGCACTACAGAACGACCCGATGTCCTTTGCTCAAAGCTGATAGAGGGCAGAGCTGCGATCCTCATTGACGGCATCCCTTATGCCGTTGTCATTCCGCGGCTTTTCTGCGAGAGCTTCCAGACTATTGACGATTACGCCTTCAGACCGTACTATACGACATTTATCCGCTGGCTGAAATACGCCGCGTTTATTATCTCCATAATGCTCCCTGCGGTCTACTGCGCGATCGTGACATATCATCCGGAGCTGCTGAACAGCACGCTGCTGATGCTTCTGGTGGAGTCGGAGAAGAACGCTCCGTTCACCATATTTACCGAAACACTGGGTGTCCTGCTGATGTACGAGATAATACGAGAAGCAGGCATACGACTCCCGAAGGTTGTCGGCGGAGCTGTCAGTATCGTATCGGGACTCATCATCGGTGATGCGGCGGTAAGCTCGGGACTCATCAGCACGCCGCTCCTCACGATCACTGCGCTTGCAGTTATAAGCGGATTTGTCGTGCCTGAGCTAAACGCTCCCATGATGCTCCTGCGCTTTGTGTACCTTTTCGCAGGCGGAGCATTCGGACTGTTCGGCATCGCTCTCGTGAGCTGCGCCGTGCTTGCGAACATCTGCGCTACCGAAACGTACGGATTCCCCTATACAGCGCCGATCTCGCCTTTCTACCGCAGAGGTCTGAGAGACACGGCTTTCCGCGAGCCTATCAGAAAAATGCAGAACGGAGGATTCACTGTTGAAGAATACCATGAGTAATATTTCAGGCGGACAGCTCCTTGCGCTTCTGCTCATCCCCGATGTCTTTGCGCTTCTTTGCATACAGGGTGCGATCTCGTGGAGAACAACAGCCGCATTTGCCGTATCATCGGCAATACAGCTCCTGCTTGCGATACCCGTCGTGAATCTCTGCAGAAAAGGGATACCTCTTGGCGAATGCAGATGCATATATCGTCTGATATACCTTGCATATATTATTTTTTGGGGAGGAATCCTCTTTACGATGCTATGGAGCATTTCTGATATCCTGTCGTTCCCGAACGATATTGCAGGCTTCATTCCCGAAAAGCTTTTGATCTCGGGACTGACCGCTATTGTTTGCGCCTATGCTGCATCGGGAGGCTTCCGCGTGCTTTCAAGGGCATCACTCATAGCGGCAGGTATCGGCGCGGTGAGCCTTATCGTGATGCTGATCGGTGCAATACCGCGTATCGAAGCCAAAAACCTTGACGTCTCTATCGGCGGTAGCTTTGTTTCGGAGATCGTCCGCGGACTCGCACTTAGCGGCGGAATGGGTGTATTTGTTGTTCTTCTGAGTCACTCCGGCGAGAAGCCGATCCGGTTCACGGTGCGTTATCTTGCGGTCCGCACAGTAGTTGCGAGCATACTTCTGCTTACCGTAGGAGCGTGCGTAGGCGGCATCATGCGTTTCACTGACTTCCCCATAGCCGCCGCAGCGGAGGTCTCACAGCCGTTCTCTACTCAGCGCACGGACTCGCTTTTCCTCATAACTATGGCTATCTTTGCAGTATTTGCACTGTCGGTACNNCAGCAGCCGCAGAGCTGCTTCAAGGCTTATTCCCGAAGCTCAGCCGATTTCAAAGTCTTATATGTCTTGTGCTCATGATACTCTCGGCGGCCGTTTTTCGAGCAGATACGCTTATTTCGGCAGTTGCTTCGGTGATCGTTCTCGGCTTGATACCGCTTATAATTAACCTGACCGAGGGAGGTGGCAGAAAATGCGCATAATATCCATGCTCGCAGCCGCGGCGGCATTCGTCCTTCTTACAGGATGCAGATCCGGAAGAGTGCAGGACAGAATGTACCTGAGAGCCGTAAAAATTGATTTGGACGGCTGCGGATTTTCGTTTTTCTCGGAGGATGACGAGGTGCTTGATGTGAGCGGCAGTTCTGTCGCCGAGGCTGTAAGAAGCGCCGAGACGATACTTGGTAAGGAGATATTCACAGGTCACACGGAGCTTGCCGTTATCGGGGACGGATGTGACCGTAACGAGCTGCTTTCAATGTTATTCAGCGAGTGGAGAGTATCACCGTCATGCATTGTTCTTTACGGCGATGAGAGCATTTCCGATCCCGAAGAAACGGTCGGCTCTGTGAGGCTGCGCACTGAACGCGGAGAGCTTCCCTGCCTTGATCTGATCGCGCGTATGAGCGAGATCGAGTAAAAAAGAAACCCCNNGGAGGTTTAACGTTTTTAGGGATCATGTTTATTCTTTGACGTAAGCTGAAACGATCTCGGCGATATATCTCTTATGGTAGGGCTCAGAGCCATAGAATCTCTCTTTAAGTCCCTCATCGCCGATGAATGCATCCTCGCGCAGATCGTCCGAGTAGAGCTTTTTGCAGACGAGGACAAGCTCAGCCTCGTCAAAGCCCACACAGCCGTCAAGCTCGGCAGGAGTTAAGCCTGCCTCTTTAGCCTTGTCGCAGTCTCTGCCCGAGTGAGAGCCGCAGAAACGGAGCGCTTCACGGTATTCCTCACCGACAAACGAAGCGGTAAAGCATTCTCCGTTCTCGACAAATCCGAAGGTGTGTCTGTTAGGACGTATGTAGCAGGTGAGGACGTTTTTGTTCCAGAGCACGCCGAGCTGTCCCCATGAAGCAGTCATGGTGTTGAAGCTGTCGGGCGTACCTCCTGTGAGCAGCATCCACTGCTTGCCTACAAGGTCAAAGGGGTTTATTTTGAGCTCTGAGAGCTCGATTTTTTTGAATGACATAAGATCTCCTCCTTATTTCAGACACACCTTATCGGCTCAGGCGCGGCGCAGGGCAGCCTTATAACGCAGACGGAGCTTATCGGTAATGAGTGCGATGAACTCTGAATTTGTAGGCTTTCCCTTGCTTATATCCACCGTATAGCCGAAAAATGAATTAAGCGTGTCAACATTGCCTCTGTCCCAAGCGATCTCTATTGCGTGACGGATAGCTCTTTCCACTCTTGAAGAGGTCGTATCGAATAGACCTGCGACCGTCGGGTAAAGCAGCTTAGTAACGCTGTCGAGAAGTGTTTTATCCTCGATAGAATTGAGGATAGCGGAACGTAAATAGTGATATCCCTTGATATGAGCAGGCACGCCGAGCTGATGGATGATGTCTGTCACAACGATCTCCATATCCTCGGTGCAGCTATCCGGCTTTTCTCCGGAAACGGCGTTTATCGCACTGCACAGGTCATCGGCGGAATACGGACGGAGCAAAAAGCGTGATGCGCCGTTTTCCATGACCTGATTTTCGAGGAACTCGTTATCGCAGGCTGATGTGATGATAAATGCGGGCGGACGTACACCAAGCTCACGGGCGCGCTTCATGATAGAAACTGCATCTCCGTTCTGAGCGGTGACATCGAGCACAACGATGTCGGGCGGATCGTTTCTGATCGAGTCGAGGATCACGCTTCCGTCCTTGCGTCGGGTATACGCGTACATACCGCGCTCCCTGAGCTTATTTGCTATGCTGACTCCGTTTTCCGCAGAATCATCTCCGATTAGAACTTTTATTTTTCTGTTCATATTTTTGACCTCCTTTGTTCTACAATACAATTATATCACAGGAGAACCGCAAAATGCAACAGAATATTATATACAATATACCACCTTTAGAATGAAAAATTGAATGTGATGCGATTATGTCTACGCATGTCAAATATGCATCCTTGCCATGATCTTATCGAGTATTTTGCGGACCGGTGTATTTGGAGGAAACATTTTGTCGAGCACGCGCTGCATGAAGTTGCGCTTCTGACCGCTCGCCATAACGGGGGCAAGCTCCGGTTCGGAAATAAACGAACCCCATTCGGCAGCGGCGGTCGGTTCGAGGAGCTTTTCGAGCAGCATACGGTCGCCCACAGCGCCGTGGTTCACAATGAATATCAGCGGAAGATCGCATCCTTCGCAGTCGTATTTTTCGAGGTTATCCCTGAAAACAGCTCGGAACAGCTTCTCGAAGTCGAGACTTCCGTCTACAGCCTCGGAGCACTTTCCGAGCGCCGCAAGAACAGTGACCTCCATATCGTTATGCACAACGAAGTCCTTGAAGAGTCCGAGCGCACCGAGCGTTATAGCTCCGAGCAGATACTTATCTCCGCAGAAATCGCTGTGCGGAACTTTTGAGGTCGGGTAGTCGAAGGCATATACCGCATAGAGTCCGAGCACGCATCTAAGCGTAAGGTGCTTGCGTGTTGCGAACTCGAAAAACAGCTCGTGCTGGATAAAGCAGCACAGTCTGCCTGATTTCACGAGTCTGTCGCGGCACGAGGTAACAAGCATCGACTGCCAGCCCTGCTTGATAGGAGCTTCGGCATCGGCTTCAAACGAGCATCCGAAATGGACCGTCCTGTGCGGGTCGATCTGTATTTCCCTTTCTATACGGCTGAAAAGCTCGCCGTCAGGGAATTTAGGAGTACAGCATTCGCCCGTGATATAAAGGGCTTCGTAGTCGGTGTAGCCGCAGTTTGCGAGTATCCTCTCGACAGTTTCGCGCGGAAGATATGTATCGGCGGTGAGGATGATGCTCTTTCCGCACTTTTTAGCGTGCTCGTAAAAGTCGGTTCCCGAATTTCTTGCAAAGCAGAAGAATTCCTCAAGCTCGCACTCGCGCGCCATTAGCTTATCGCGGCTTGAAGGGCTTATCTTCGACAGCTTCTCGATTTTTTGATATACGTCGCCCATTGTGACGACCTTTTTCTTTTTTGCAGCCTTCTCCTTTACTGCCTTTTCCGCCTCACAGCGGATGTCATAGAACGTCCTCTTGCCGACATAAAGGTCTCGGAAATCATTTTCCATGAAGAAAGCGATATCGAGCCTGTCGAACAGTGGGCGGACTACAAGCATCTCGAAAATTTCAAAGCTGACAGTGTCGATACTGTCAGCTTCGATCTTCGATTTTATAGAGCTCAGGAGATGCTTTTGTTCAGCATTGAGCGGTTTGTGGAAGTCTTTGATACTCTCCATAGTCCCTCCGTAAATATTTTATGCAGAAGCTTTTTTTAGCATTCTCTTTTTGATGAATTTCTTAATGAGAGCAAATATAATGCCGATAAGTACCTCAGCTCCGCCTGTTGCCGCACCGAAAAATGCAACAGGACGAGCAAGTGTGAGTATAAGCTGAGCCAGCGTGACCTTGGGCATTATGAATGCATAGGTGAACAGTGCGGCTGCCGACGGCAGGAGTACGATGACTCCCGAGGTTATCAGTATAATGGCAAAGAAGCCGAATACGGAAGCTGTATGCTTGCCGAGGATGATAGCTATCCATATGCAGAATACCGTAGCAATAGCAAGGAAGATGCCTATCGTGATGAACGAGAAGAAAAAGTGCGTCGTTCCGAGGTTGTAGTTTATCTGATCGCTCCAGTAGTTCATTGAGAGCTTGTCATCGAGCCTCATGTCGTTGAGCGAATCCTCAAATTCTCTGTAGTCTTTGGCTTTCATTTTGTAGTCAAAAGCGGACTCGAAAGCTTCATCATGGTCTGTGAGGTATTCCATGATCTCGCTGACTCCGACTGCCGGATCGCGTGTTATACTGCCGTCAATGAGATATGATGCATAGTTGGCAGTCTTGTCGCCGAGAAACGTCATTATTTCGGACTCCTCAACAAACTTGTCTACATCATCCTGCTCAGCTCCGACATTCTTGATAAACGAGGATTGAACGTTTTCGTATAAGTACTCCGAAAGAGTCTGGTTGTCCTTGAGCTTGGACGAAAGCAGCTCCTTTGTCTCAATATTGCTTACCGATTTTCTTACAGCCTCGCCGCAGAGACCAAGCCGTATCGGTAGCAGGCAGCTAAACGAAATGAGGAATATGATCGCAGGGATCATGATGAGTATACAGGCAAATATTTTCAGTTTCGAGGGTTTCGGAAGCTTTACGACCTCAACAGGCTCGGGTTCTTCTGCGATGTATCCGTTTATCGGCTCGGATTCGGGAACTTCTGCAATGTTCGGCTCGGACTCGAGAATAGGCTCGGGTTCTGGAACTTCTGCAATGTTCGGTTCGGGCTCGAGAATAGGTTCGGGTTCGGGAGCTTCCGCGATGTTCGGCTCGGGCTCGGGAATAGGTTCGGACTCGGGGATCGGTTCAAATGTCGGTTCAGGTTCATTTTCGATATATGGCTCAGGCTTAAATGTTGGCTCGGGTACAGGAATCGTGCACTTCGTACCGCAGTTGATGCAAAATCTTGCATCGCTGTCAAGCTCAGCTCCGCAATTTATACATTTCATGGGAAAATCCTCCGTTTTTTCTTAAGACATAGCCGAAAAACGGTTTCCGTAGCATTGTCTTATAATTACCTTAATTATATAACAAATGGTTAAGAATG
>DHYN01000081.1:8196-8376 GCA_002414125.1 Ruminococcus sp. UBA5129
ATAAAAAGTAAATGTTGTTGTCTTAACAAGGCAAAGCAGAAAAGTATATTGTAAATTGTTGCTATAGAAGTTTGTGATATCTAACAAAAATATAATTGCTTATAGCCAACCGCAGTTGTGCACAGCTAACAAACTTGATATTTACCTCTTGACAAAGTAATCTTCCTGCTGTATAATACA
>DHYN01000092.1:0-3670 GCA_002414125.1 Ruminococcus sp. UBA5129
GGATATTACATAAAAAAGCAAAAGCGGTTGCCCTGGGAGTGGCATTTTTTTGTCTTGACAAACGTTTGAAAAAGTGGTAAAATCGAAAATGAAAATCATTTTCAATTTGGAGGCACAAATGAAGTATAATACGAAGCAGGGCGAGAGCCTGCTCGCCTTTCTCATAAAGAATAAGGACAGGCATACAAGCGTGCAGGAGATCATCGGATTCCTTGCGAGCGAGGGTACTCCTATGGGGACTGCCACGATCTATCGGCAGCTTGACAAGCTCGTTGAGGAGGGATTGGTGCGCAGATACATCCTTGACGGAAAATCGGGCGCGTGCTATCAGTACATCGGCGATGCGGACGGCTGCCATGAGCACTATCACCTCAAATGCGTGTGCTGCGGTAAGCTCATCCACATTGATTGCGACCGTCTCTCCGATATAAACCGCCATATTTTCGAGCACCACGGCTTTACGGTGGATTCGTCACAGACGGTTTTCTATGGGAAATGTTCCCAATGCGGCAAGGAGGGCGTATGATGAAAAAGCTCGTGAGCTGTGTTGTATGCGCGGTCTTAGCAGTGACTCTCTTTTCAGGATGCGGCGTTGAACGCGTGCGCAGAAGCGATGGTAAGCTCTCCATCGTTACGACAGCTTTTCCTCCGTATGACTTCGTTCGCGCTGTTACGGGCGATACCGCCGACATCACTATGCTAATCTGTCCAGGAGCGGAGGCTCACTCGTATGAGCCTGCACCGCTCGACATTCTCAAAATACAGGAGTGTGATGTATTTGTGTGCATCGGCGGTGAGGGCGAGGTCTGGGCGGACAAAATACTCGGATCCGTGGACACCTCCGAAATGACGGTGATACGTCTTTTTGATTATGTTGATCCGCTTCCCGAGGAGGAGGTCGAGGGCGCTTCACCAAACGGTCACCAGCATCATCATGACGATGGTGACGACCACGACCACGATTCTGACGAATACGACGAGCATATCTGGACTTCTCCTCGAAATGCCGTAAAATGCGTGGAGGGGATCGCTGCTAGTCTCGGAGAGGCTTTCTCCGAGCGTGCGGAGGAATATATGAAAAACTGCGGAGAATATGTATCGGAGCTTGAAAAGCTCGACCGCGACTTTACAGAAATGGCTGAGAATGCGCCGAACAGTATGATCGTCATCGGCGACAGATTTCCATTTCGTTACCTCACGGCTGACTACGGACTGGAGTATTCGGCAGCTTTCAGCGGATGCAGCTCGGAATCCGAGCCGGGTGTGTACACTATGGCATATCTGATCGAGGAGATAAAGTTCCACGGTATAGACAGAGTTTTTTACCTTGAATTTTCCACGAAAAAGCTTGCGGAAAAGCTCTGTTCCGCAACGGGAGCTTCGATGCTTCCACTTCATTCGTGCCATAATGTGACGGCGGATGAATTCAAAAGCGGAGTCACCTACATTGACCTTATGTGCCAAAATCTTACAAATCTTCGGGAGGCATTATATTGAAAAACATTATTACCTGCAACAGGCTTGAAGCGAGCTATGACGGAACAAAGGTGCTCGAGGGACTTTCCTTCGCGGTGCGTGAGGGAGATTATCTTTGCATCCTCGGCGAAAACGGCTCAGGAAAGAGTACACTCGTGAAGTGTCTGCTTGGAATAAAGCAGCTTGATTCGGGCAGTATCGAATTTGCGGACAAGCTGACATATCGTGACATCGGCTATCTTCCTCAGCACACCGAAATGCAGAAGGGGTTTCCTGCAACGGTCAGCGAGGTTGTGATCTCAGGCTGTCTCGGCCGCAGAGGGATACGTCCGTTTTATTCCTCCGAGGAACGAAAGATCGCCGAAAAGGCTATGGAACGACTTGGCATCAAGGAGCTTGCATCACGGAGCTGCCGCGAGCTTTCGGGCGGTCAGCAGCAGAGGATGCTTCTTGCGAGAGCTCTCTGTGCGGCGAAGAAAATGCTTCTTCTCGATGAGCCTGTCACAGGACTCGACCCGTCAGCTACGAATGAGATGTACGAGCTGATCTCCGAGCTGAACAAAAAGGACAAAATGACCGTGATAATGGTCACTCATGACGTCACAAAGGCTATGGAATACGCCGATCGTATATTGTGCCTGTGCAGCTGCCGTGAGAGTTTCTGCGGTACGCCCGAGGAGTACTCCACATCGCATATGAGCAATAAACTAATGGGAGAAAGCAATGTTTGATAATCTGAAATTAATGTTTACCCACGATTTCCTCGTCTCGATACTGCTGCCTGCACTCATCGGAGGGGTCTGCGTGACGATCTGCGCATCACTGCTCGGTGTCACGCTCGTGCTGAAAAAATACTCAATGATCGGTGACGGACTCTCGCACATCGGCTACGGTGCGCTTTCCGTTGCAGCCGTAATGAACCTTGCTCCGCTCAAGGTCGCGCTGCCCGTCGTTATTGCAGCCGCATTCGTTCTGCTCAGACTCAGCAGCAACAGCGCTGTCAGCGGTGATTCCGCTATAGCTCTGTTCTCGACAACGGCGCTCGCGATAGGCATCCTCGTTTCCTCAAAGGCAGGTCTTACAAATGACGTGAGCCACTATATGTTCGGCAGCATCCTTGCCATGAGCCGCGAGGATGTCATCCTTTCGATAGTACTGTCGATCATCGTTATAGCAGCGTTTCTGCTGCTCTACAACAGGATATTCTCGGTCACATTCGACGAGAGCTTTGCGCGTGCGACAGGCGTAAATGCGGGAATGTACAGTCTGATAATAGCAGTTCTGACGGCTGTTACTGTCGTACTTGGCATGATGATGATGGGCTCGCTGCTTATTTCGAGCCTGATCGTTTTTCCGACTCTCACGGCTATGCGCGTGTGCAGGAGCTTCCGCGGCGTTGTGCTGACTGCCGGAACAGTCTCGGTGGTGAGCTTCATGATCGGAATGTTCATCGCGCTGATGTTCAATACGGCACCCGGCGCGAGCATTGTCGTAGTGAATGTATTTTTCTTCCTCGTTTTCTGGTTCATCGGAAAGCTCAGGAAGTGAGCGAGCCTTTCCCGACATACACTCTCACCTCGTCGCCGCATTCATCGGAAAACTGCTGTTTATCGGACTTTTCAGCGGAAGTACGCGGTGTGTAGATCTTAACATCGTTCTCGGGAAGCTTTTTGTCAGACATAATATCACCCTCCATTCGTGATTATTATCCGCATAGAGGGAAAATTTATACATCGTATTGAGAGGCATTTATATGAAATTTTTAAAAGCGCTCGGCATTGTTGCCGCCGCTGACATTTTGTCGCTTTTTATCGTAATGACGTTTGCAGGTTCGTCAATGACGATCATGCGGCTTGTATGCTCGGTTTGTACTGTGGGTATACTTCTATGCTTTGTGATAAGCCATGCCGCAAACTCCGCCAAGGCTGAAAAGGGCAGCGGAGCTCCGTTTGCGGTAGGCGCGGTAATGTCCGCTCCGTCACTTGTGAGCTGGGTGATACTCCTGATCTCGCGCATTTCGGGAGCTTTCAACTACTACCCGATACACAAGCTCGTCAACGGATATTACTTGCAGATATACAACCTCATTAACTCCGATGCAAATGCTTCCGCACTCGGAATGGGTGAGATATTCGGCATGGCAGCTCTGATTCCGATACCGTTTATCGCCTATACCGCAGCATCGGGAGGCTCT
>DHYN01000092.1:3761-3912 GCA_002414125.1 Ruminococcus sp. UBA5129
TCTCTTGGCAAAAAATCCGAGAGCGAAGTCTTCGATAATCGTCTGAATATGGTATAAAAAGCAAGTGCTATCACCATACGACATATTCTACGATAACAGTATTTACATTTATTATGAATATCGAGACAATATCGAAGGTTTTGTTTCCGAA
>DHYN01000092.1:4033-7863 GCA_002414125.1 Ruminococcus sp. UBA5129
TCCGATACCGCCTCGATGTTGCTTACATAAAAAGTAATGCTATTTTGCTATAGTATTACATAGAATTTCTGTTCTCGAGAGCCTTGTAGAGTGTTACCTCATCGGCATATTCGAGAATTCCGCCGACAGGAAGCCCGAATGCGAGCCGTGTGACATTGATGCCCATAGGCTTGAGGAGACCTGCTGCGTACATAGCCGTAGCATCGCCTTCCACTGTGGGATTTGTTGCCATAATGACCTCATTGACCGAGCCGTCAGCCACTCTCGCAAGCAGTTCGCGGAATCTCAGTTTATCGGGAGTAATGCCGTCCATAGGCGAAAGCAGTCCGTGCAGAACGTGATAAACGCCGTTGTATTCCTTTGTGCGCTCGAAAGCTGTAACGTCCTTTGGGCTTTCAACAACGCATATAACAGACTTGTCGCGGCTGTCGTCATCGCAGATAGGGCAGATCTCCCTTTCCGTCAGATTTTGGCAGCACGCACAGGAGTGCACATTTCTCTTCGCGTCAAGGAGCGCATCAGCGAATTCCCTGACGCTTTCCTCGTTCATCGACATCACATGGTAGGCAAGTCTCTGTGCAGATTTCATGCCTATTCCCGGGAGCGCCGCAAATTTTTCCGCAAGTATTACGAGCGGAAGTGCGTTGCAGTCAGCCATTAAAACATGCCCGGGAGTGATACTCCGCCTGTGATCTTGCCCATTTCGGACTCTGTAATTTCTTCAACGTTGTTTACAGCCTCGTTTACAGCGCTGATGATGAGATCCTGAAGCATCTCAACGTCCTCAGGATCAACAGCCTCGGGCTTGATTGTGAGCGACTTGATGGTTTTCTTTCCTGTGAGTACTACCTCGACAGCTCCGCCGCCTGATGTAGCGGAAAATTCTCTTTCCTCGATGTCACTCTGGAGCTCTGTGATCTGCTCCTGCATCTTCTGAGCCTGCTTTATCATTGAGTTCATGTTCTGAGCTCCGCCGCCCATATTCTTAGGTACTCTTGCTTTCATGATTGATTTCTCCTTTTAAAAAGATTTACTGATTATTGTCAACAGCCGTTTCTATTTGACTGTCAATCGCTTTTTTTATGAGCTCCGCCGCCATTGATCTCTGCTGCTGCGGAGTCGTATCGCATTTTGCTCTCAGAGCGTATCTGAAGCCGAGCACGCGCTCGATAGCATCACCGAGTGTTTGTGCATTATAGCGTTGTCTGAACAGATCCATGAAGAATTGATTCTTCGCAACGATGAGTACGACATTTCCGATAATGCCTGCATGGGAGTCCTTGAGACTTCCCGCACACGCAGGATTCACGCGGCTGAACTCTTCGAGTATGGCATCCCACTGAGTCAGTGGCTTTATATCCTCGGGACGTGCCTTTTTGAGGTCTACGTTCGGACGAGGCTCTTCCGTAGCCATAGGGCTGTCCGCCTTGCGCTCGTAGGAGGGATTCGATGTCTTAGCCGTAGCTGCGCTCATGCCGCTTCCGAGCTTGTCCTCCAACTGTTTTATTTTATCATAAATTTCAGAATTGTCAATAGTCTGAGTGGAATTATTCTGCAATTTTCCGCAGAGCTTTATCAGGGACATCTCGAATTCGACTCTCCTGTTGAGGACTCGTCCCATTCTCTCGCGGCAGATCTGGAGCAGATCAAGGCGTTCTATAACGGTATCCAATTCTGCACCTGCTGCAAGCTTTCTTAGGCGGTCAAGCTCATCGGGCATACACACGATAAGGCTTTCTGCCGTTTCTGGTGACACTTTAAGCAGCATTACGTTTCTCATCTGAGTGATAAGCTCTTCGCAGAGACGGACGAGATCCTTAGACATATCATGAAGCTCTGCTGCTATAGATAGCGCCTTTGCCGTATCATCGGCAAAAACCGCCTCAAGCATATCATAGAGGTAGCCACGTCCTGCAATGCCGGCAGCGGCAGAGACGGTATCTGAGTCGATGACCTCTCCCCCTACGGAGCAGCGGTCGAGGAGTGACACTGCATCACGCATTCCTCCGTCTGCAAGACCGGCTATCAGTGCAGCGCCGTCATCGGTGAGGGTGAAGCCCTCCTGTTCGGCGATATATTTAAGTCTCGAAGCGATATCCTCCGAGCGAATGCGTCTGAAATCGTATCTTTGGCATCTTGAGAGAACTGTTGCAGGAACCTTGTGCACCTCGGTGGTAGCGAGGATGAATTTAACGTATTCGGGAGGTTCTTCCATGATCTTGAGCAGCGCATTGAAAGCGCTTACAGAGAGCATGTGGACCTCGTCGATGATATATATCTTGAATTTCCCGCGCTCGGGAGTATAGACAGCGCCGTCACGGAGGTCGCGGATGTCATCGACACCGTTGTTTGAAGCGGCATCTATCTCCACAATGTCGGTCAGAGCGCCGCTGTCGGCATCGCGGCACATTTCACACTCGAGACAGGGATTGCCGTCATGAGTGTGCTCGCAGTTCACAGCCTTTGCGAGGATACGCGCACATGTGGTCTTACCCGTGCCGCGCGAGCCTGTGAAAAGGTATGCGTGAGCTGTTTTTCCGCTGATGACCTGATGTCTGAGCGTATCTGTGATATGCTGCTGCGAGATGACATCATCAAATGTCATCGGTCGCCATTTACGGTATAAAGCCCTGTACAATCAGATCACTCCTTTGCAGCGGACTCGACACCTTTGTAGGCAGCCTTGGTTCGCTGGTAGTATTCGGTGAAATCGTTGGGCGAGGATATTCCATTGAGGATTGCGAGACGGCAATACCTGTCGGCATTCTTATCGCCGAGCATTGCACAGCATACAGCCGCGCATCCGAGCGCCTCGCCGTAATTCTCGTGAAGGTCGATAGCCTGAGAGAGCCATTCCATAGCTCGCTGCGGTTCATCGTTATTCATATACATCCTGCCGATGTCTGTTCTTATGAGGAATCTGAGCTCGTTTTTTTCATCGCTCAGAAGCTCGCTGTAGAGGTCGATAGCGCGTTCAAGCTCGCCCATTTCTCCTGTACAGCGCGCGATGAGGAATTTCACATTCGCATGATGAAGTCCCTTTTCAGCAGATCTTTCGTAATAGCTGAGAGCGTTGGGAAAGTATTCCATAAGGTGATACGATCTGCCTATGTAGAAATAGGTCACGCCAAGCTCCTTATCGCTGAGACCGCGGCGTTCGAGCTCAAGAAGTATCTCTATGCACAGGGGATAATTCCCTTCGCCAAAAGCGCTTATTGCCGTACGGAAGATGCGTGCCTTTTTGCCGATGCCCGTAAAGCTGTCGCCGATGAGATCCGGGTCGAACTGATGAGGCGAGCGCTGAAGCATGAGCAGGATAGCAGGTACTGTGCAGATAACGCAGCATCCGATGAGAACGCCTGCGCTCTCGATAAGACTTAGCTGCAAAGTGCCGATGAAGCCCATAACTATACAGAATCCGCAGTACAGCACGACTCCTGCCGCCGTACCAAAAATAATTGCGTCAAGAAAATTTTTCACAAAAGTCCGGAGTTTACCTGTCAGTGTTTTCACGTTATCAGCTCCTTATAGACTCAATGAGTGGAGTCTCGGTTTTAGGCAGCACCGAGCAAATCTTGTGTGTTGCCTTTAAAAAAATTCCGGAACATAGATGTGCAGGCTTGCTGCGGCACACGAAACGGTCCGCTTAATGCTGCTCGGTCTCCCGCCTGACATGGTTCACGGAGTCTCATTGCACAGGGCCCGCACATCTATATTTCGGAATCAGTACTTTATATATTGTATCACAAACGACTCTGTTTGTCAATAGTTTTCCTTAACTTTCCTGCGGCAACGGCATTTACTTTTATTTATGCAATATCGAGGCGGTA
>DHYN01000094.1:0-2147 GCA_002414125.1 Ruminococcus sp. UBA5129
TTTTAGGTTTTTTTCGTTGTGACTTCTGCTCGAGTTGCTTACCGCATCCGTGACAGTGATATTATTATATCACACATTCCAGAAATTGTCAACATGTATTTTTCAACAAACATCTGCATTTATACTTGTCCCTATTATGTTGATTTTCAACATACAAGTCCATTCTTCTTGTTTCTATACATTATATATTGCTATTACACATTTTGCAACTATTTTATTCACGATACTGAATTTTGTTAAAACAAAAAAATATTTATATTTTTTGCCTCACCCCTTTTCAAATCACGATATTTGTGCTATAATAATATTAATTTTGATTATGGAGGTTTTGTAATGACTGAAATCGAACTCTATGATCTTTGGCGAGCAAACGCCAAGGACGATACCGACCTTATAACTGAACTTGACTCGATCAAAGATGATATCGAGGCTATCAAGGATAGATTCTACCGCGATCTCGAATTCGGTACCGGCGGTCTCCGCGGTGTTATTGGCGCGGGCTGCAACAGAATGAATGTTTACACAGTAAGACGTGCTACTCAGGGCTTTGCCGATTACCTCAATCAGGAATTTGACTCTCCCTCGGTCGCCGTTTCATATGACAGCCGTATAAAATCCGACATTTTTGCCCGCGCTGCTGCGGAGGTTCTTGCCGCCAACGGCATCAAGGTACACATTTATACAGAGCTTATGCCTACCCCGATGCTTTCGTTCGCCGTTCGTGAGCTTAAGTGTCAGGGCGGTATCATGGTGACCGCAAGCCACAATCCTGCAAAATACAACGGATACAAGGTATACGGCGATGACGGATGCCAGATCACACTTCGCGGCGCAGAGATCATCCTCGAAAAGATCAATTCTCTCGATATGTTCACCGGAGTAAAGACCTCTGACTTTGACGAAATGCTCGAAAATGGCATGATCTCATATATTGATCAGAAAGTGATCGACTCCTACTACGACAGCGTTCTCGCTCAGGGCATCAACACCGATCTCTGCGCAAGCAGCGGTCTTAAGGTAGTCTACACTCCTCTTAACGGCACAGGAAACAAGCCTGTCCGCCACATTCTCTCCAAGATCGGCATCAGCGATGTCACGATCGTTGAAGAGCAGGAAATGCCGGACGGAAATTTCACCACATGTCCCTATCCGAACCCCGAGATCCGTGAGGCGCTTGAGCTCGGACTCAAAAAATGCGAGGAGGTAAAGCCCGACCTGCTTCTCGCTACAGACCCGGACTGCGACCGTGTAGGAATCGCTGTTCCGTCTGATAACGGATATGTCCTCTTCTCGGGTAATGAAGTCGGCGCTATGCTCCTTGAGTACATCTGCACTCAGAGGATCAAGAAGGGTACGATGCCCGAAAAGCCCATTGCCGTAAAGACTATTGTTACTACAGACATCGTCAGCTCGATCTGCAAGGAATACGGCGTTGAACTCATTGATGTGCTCACAGGCTTCAAGTTTATCGGTGAGCAGATCGGCTTCCTTGAGGAAAAGGGCGAGGAAAACCGCTATATATTCGGATTCGAGGAAAGCTACGGCTATCTCTCGGGAGGCTATGTCCGCGATAAGGACGCTGTTGACGCGTCCATGCTCATCTGCGAAATGGCTGCTTACTACCGCACTCAGGGCATCACGCTCCTTGAAGCTCGCGAAAATATGTACAAGAAGTACGGTATGTTCTACCAGACTCTTTACAGCTTTACTTTTGAAGGTGAAAGCGGCATGTTCAAGATGAACGACATCATGTCCACGCTCAGAAACGATCCGCCTGCCGAGATCGCTGGTCTCAAGGTAGTTCGCTTTGACGACTATAAAACAAGCATCTCCAAGGACATTGCTTCGGGCGCTGAGACTGAGATCACTCTTCCAAAGTCAAACGTTCTCGCATTCTTCCTTGAGGGCGGAAACAAGGCTATCGTTCGTCCGTCAGGTACAGAGCCTAAGATCAAGACCTACCTCACGGCGATCCAGCCCACAAAGGATGAGGCTGTCGTGCTCGAGCAGAAGATTTACAACGACTTCTCAAAGCATTTTAAGTAATTAAACCGCAAAAGCCGACGATTACGGCGATACTCATAAAGATTTTTAGCCATAGCACTCTTGATTTTAAGTCGAAAGTGCTATGGCGTTTTTATTGACAA
>DHYN01000094.1:2155-2384 GCA_002414125.1 Ruminococcus sp. UBA5129
ATAAATCGGAATTTAGAGGAGGATTATTCTTTATGAAAGAAGGATTTATTACACCGCCCAATCATACTAATTTTGTAGCAAAAAAATTATTTGGTTCAGTGGGCGAAATCATTGACGGTTCTATTGCCTATATTGACTTACAAGGAGGCGGACCAATCGAAAAACATACACATGAGCATAATCATTTATTCATTGTTACAAGCGGAGAAGCTAAAATCTTATTAGATGA
>DHYN01000094.1:2428-2551 GCA_002414125.1 Ruminococcus sp. UBA5129
TGGAATAATATAGATGGAGAAACCATAATGATTGGAATATCTGTAAAATAAATTCTGATTTATGTGAGAAAACGAATAGTAAAAACTAAGCCCGAAAGTATTAAATCGCTTTCGGGCAATACT
>DHYN01000103.1:0-4086 GCA_002414125.1 Ruminococcus sp. UBA5129
ATCCACAAAATTATGAACTTTTTTAGAAATCATTGAAAGACTCCCTTAACTGTGATATAATAAAATTAATATGGTGGGAAAGTTTAGTCCTGCCGATGAAAGGGTTATTATTATGATGAAGAAAAAAAGATTTTTTACCGTACTGCTCACATCGGTGCTTGCAGGAAACGCGGCTTCGTACGCTCCATGCGGGCTTGGTGGGACTAATGCTGCCGTGTCGGGCGTGTGCATCAACGAGATCTGCTCGCAGAACAAGAGCTGTCTTGCAGACAGCTACGGCTCATATTCGGACTGGATAGAGCTTTATAACGCATCCGACTCGGACATCGACATCAGCGGATACGGTCTTTCAGACAGCGCTGCCGAACTACAGAAGTATGTTTTTCCGGATAATACAAAGATCGGAGCAGGCGAGCATTTTATCGTGTTCGCTTCAAAGAAAGAGTCGGTTTCAGGAGAACTTCATACGGGATTTTCTATCAGCAAGAACGGCGAAACGATCCTGCTGAGCGACCCTTCGGGCAAAGTGATCGAGCAGATAGATGTGCCGACTCTCGGCGAGGATATGTCGTACGGAAGAACCCCTGATGGAGCAGATACATTTGAGATCATGGAAGCTTCGCCTGCAAAGGCAAATGCCGCTGTGACATCGGCTCCTGTTTTTTCAAAGGAATCCGGATTTTACGGAAGCGATCTCGCACTTACGCTTACTGCCGAAAGAGGTACGCAGATCTACTATACAACTGACGGAAGTGACCCTAAAACATCGAATACAGCTCAGATATGCACAGGTACGGTCAATGTTTCAGACAGGACAAATCAGCCTAATATCTACAGCGCTTACGGTGAGAGCGAGTCGGCAGAGTCTATCTGCCGCGGCATCGGCTATCGTCCGCCGTCGTTCAACGTTGATAAGGCAACAGTAGTACGTGCGGCAGCAAAGAGTGCAGATGGAAGATTTTCCGAGACAGTCAGCCGTACATACTTTATCACAAGCGGAAATCTCGCCCAGTACAAAAATATTACCGTTGTTTCGCTCGTGGCAGATCCGGATGATCTTTTCGACCCTGAAAACGGAATTTATGTTACGGGAAATCAGTATATGTCTTGGAAAAACAGCGGTGCGTATGACCCGAACAAGAGCATCTGGGATACAGATAATGTCTGCAACTACTTCTCACGCGGAAAGAGTTGGGAACGCGAGGCGAGCATTACCGTTTTCGAGAACGGCAATGCTGTCGTTGAGCAGGGAATGGGGATTCGTATTAAGGGCGCTTCAACCAGAAACCATGCGCAGAAGAGCTTCAATCTTTATGCAAGGAGCGAATACGGTGCATCGAAAATAAACTATCCGCTTTTTCCGGATAATGTCGGGCTTAACGGAGAGATCGTCAATAAGTACGACTCGATCAGTCTCCGCTCCGTAACTGATGAGGCGCGTCTCAATGACAGCTTTTCTCAGAAGCTTCTCAGCGGACGCGATGACCTCGGACTTCAGGAGATGAAGCCGTGTATAGTTTTCCTAAACGGCGAATACTGGGGACTTTACGAGATGACCGAAAGGCTTTCATCATATTTCATTGAGTCGAATTACGGCATCAGAAAACAGGATGTTGCAATGATAAAGAGCGGTGAATCCGAGGAGGGACCGCAGGAGGAGTGCGACAATTTCCTCAATTTTGCAAACGAGTACTCAAAGAAGGACCTCACAAATGATGCAAATTACAAAGCGGTCTGCGATTTCATCGACATCGACAGCATGATCGACCACTATGCGGCAGGACTCTACCTCGGCACATACGACTGGCCGAACCGAAACTACGGTGCATGGAGAAGTATGGGCAGTTCAATAGACGGAAATCCTTACAGTGACGGAAAATGGCGCTTTATAACATACGATCTCGATTACACGGTCGGCGCTACATATGACACATTTGGAGGCGTTGAGGGATATGCGTATGACAGCTTCCGCCATATGGAGAAGGAAGCAAAGTACGCGCCAACGAATCTTTTCATCAGCCTTCTCAAAAACATAGAGTTCAGGGACAAGTTTGTCGGAGTTTACTGCGACTACGCAAATGAGGTACTCACAAAGCAGAAGGGAACTTCCCTTGCCGATGAATACAGCAGAAGCTATACTGACATTCTTGCACAGAATCTTCTTCGCTGGTGGGGATTCTACGGCGGTTCGCCGAGTGATACCCTTGCTTGGAACAAGACTAATTATCAGAACAAGGTGATATCCGGCATCAAAGCATTTTTCGATCAGCGCGGGAGCTACACTCTCGATCACATGAAGAATTACCTCGGGCTCTCGGGAAGCTTGCAGACGATCACGCTCAAGACGGGCGGTCACGGAACGATACAGATCAACAGCATCACTCCCGATCTTAGTAATGGTTCGTGGAGCGGAAAGTATTATAGTGATTGTCCCGTTACGGTAACGGCTATACCCGATGAGGGATACAGCTTCGCAGGCTGGCAGGGCGATGCTTCGGGAAGTGATACGACTATCTCGATGACGCTTAGCAGGGCGATGTCTATTCAGGCAGATTTTACCGAGAAAAAGGAAGTAAAGGGCGATGTTAACGGTGACGGCATGTTCAATGCCGCTGATCTCGTAGTGCTTCAAAAGTGGCTCATTGGAGCGGGAGATCTTGCCGATCCGAATGCAGCCGATCTTTGTCCCGACGGAAATATCGACGTATTTGATGTAGTGGTCATGAGACGCGAGCTTTTCTGAGAAAAGTTTAGGCAGCACCGTACAAGATTTGNNCTTTTTCGATTATGGCTGTTGATTTTGAAAAGAGCCTGACAAACAATAACAAAGCCGATCAAGGCATCTTTATTATACCTTGATTGACGAGCTGGCTGATGAATCGGTAGCGAGCCTCATCGCGGCATTCCGGCTTGGCGAAATAGTACATGTACAGATCTATGAGGTCGAATATCCTAAGACCGTTGTCCTCAATTCTGAAGTGTTCAAATCCCATTGGCAAATACTTTTCGCGGATAGCGGTGGGAGTGATATGGGATTCGAGCTTCATGATATGGTATAGATTACGATCACGCTGAATGCACTTTTCCATATCGCTGATGAAGTACTTGGAGTACTGCGGATAATCATGAGGGTCGAACCGACCGTTCGGATTTTTTCGGAGATGCTCCGTATATGCAAGATTACGCGCACTGTTGTACTTGAAATGTTCGGGACACATCTTACATTCCGGCGGACATGAGCAGTTGGCAACAAATTCGCACTTTTCTTTATGCGGCAGGGTTTGTATAGTATCGAATTTATTGTTCAGCGAGTGGTCAAGGGCAACGATGTGATAGTCCTTTTCAAGGTCGGCTGCGGCAGCCTTTGTGAGGTCGGTGTGCTTTGATACCGCCGTGGTTATCTTGTAATTCGGGAAATTGCTGCGTATATGCTCCTCAAGAAGCGGGGAAGCTACGATAACCTCATTCATACCGTTATCAGCCATTTTCAAGACATTATTGCAGAACTCGTCCTTTAGATGCTTTTCTTCAATAAGAATATTTGTGAAAGTAAAACGCAGCGGGATCCCTTTTCTGTTAAACGAATTGATAACATGTCTGATATAGTCGGGAGAGCATTTTCCGTTTTTGATACTTTCGCCGTGCCAGAGCGCGGGAGGAAAAGCATCATCTATCGAAGCGATCTCAACATAGCTGTAAAAGTATTCCGAAAGATGCTCTACCATATCTGCAAAGAGGTAATTCAACTTAAATAAATATGTAAAATCAGGTAGATGAAATTTAGCTTTCATAAACAGCTCCTATAAAAAAGTTTACGACAACGTGAAGCGCTGCCTATATTATCATAACACATAATCGTTTTGAAGTCAATAAATATTTTTGAGAATACTACGTCAGCAGTATTTACTTTTATGTAAGAAATCTTAAGGCGGTATCGGGATGCTCTGCTGCCAAAAAGTGTAAGTCCTCATTCGTAACGTTACCGAGCCCATGGAAGTAGCCGCGCAAACTAAAGTGAACGAGCTTGCAAGTGGACAACGAAATGAGTACGGAAGCTTTGCCGTCCGAAACCTCCGCCAAAGGGAT
>DHYN01000103.1:4210-6456 GCA_002414125.1 Ruminococcus sp. UBA5129
AATAAATGCTGTTGCCGTGTCCATGCAATTTCCATAATGTGATGAATTTAATTATTATGTGGAGAATTTAAACATTTTATCCTTGACTTTACCGTTATTAAATAGTATAATATAGATTAAAGGAGGGATTGCTGTGAACGAGAAAAAGCGTCCCATTATCGGCGTGATCGGTGCTGAGGTAAGCAATTCCGAACAGAGACAGATCCTCAAAGGCATCATCAAGCAGGCAAAGGTGTACAATATCGACATTGCTGTTTTTTCAAATATTCTCAACCCCAATATTCCGGATGACGAAAACAACTTTGAGAACGCTATTTACGATCTCGCTTTCTCACCCGAGCTTGACGGTATCATTATTCTCTCGGAATCCTTTGTTCTCCCTGAGCTCAAACTGACGATTCGCGATCTGCTCATAAAGCTCCGTCCGCTGCCGATGATAGCTGTCGGTACTCCTGCCGAGGAATTCGAGGAGCTCGGCATACGCTTCATCAACACCAGCGATGAACAGGATTTCTTTGAACTGACCTCGTATCTCCTCAAAAAGCTCGGTTTCCGAAGTATTGATATTCTGACAGGCGCTCAGGGTCTTGAAGCTTCCGAAATGCGTGTTAATGGCTACCGTGCGGCACTCGAGGAATATGGCATCGAATTCGATGAGTCAAAGGTCCACTACGGTACTTTCTGGATGAACTCGGGAGAGGAGCTTGCCGACAAATATATCACAGGTGAGCTGCCGTTACCTGAAGCTCTTATATGCGCTAATGATTATATGGCTTACGGCGTGCTTGATGAATTTATGAAGTGCAATCTTCCAATTCCACAAAAACTGTCGGTCATAGGCTATGAATACGTTTGGGAACGTATATACCACTATCCGCTCCTGACGACATATCAACGAAACAGAACTGCTCTCGGAAAAAGTGCTGTCGATATGCTTGTGTGCATGATAAATGGTTCTCCGCTCCCGGAATTTTCCTCTCCGAGCGGCAGGATCATTGGTGGTGCAAGCTGTCCGAGCAGTTCGTTCCCGGATAAGTATGAGGCGGAGCTGCTCTATGCGCGTGACAATAAGCTATACGCAAATTGGAACATGATAAGCTCTATGGACAGACGTCTGACAAACTGCGGTACGATCAAGGATTTTGTCGGTATACTCTGTGAAAACAAATTTCGTGTTCGTTATGTTGACAATATTTATCTGTGCCTTTTCGAGAACTGGTATCAGTCGAACGAAATCCCTGAATCCGACATTCTCTCATGCTATAAAGTGACCGATAATTACAACATTACTCCGTCTGTCATTCACAGATTCACATTCTCTCGCATTTTCGCCGAAAATCCCGAACAGGCAGCTTACTATTTCAGTCCGGTTTTCTTCGGAAAGCGGATGTTCGGATATACCATACTCCAATACGACCGTCCCGATACATATGACGAGGCTTTCAAAAGTTGGATAAAATCAGTTTCATCGGGACTCGAATTCATGCGTATGCGCAACGACATCCGCTATTTTACCGAGTACAGAAATCTCTCGGAGCAGTACGACTCGCTTACAGGTATTTACAACAAGAAAGGCTTTGAGGAGGCATTCAACTATGCGTGCATAAAGGCTGACAGTTCCGATACTGCAAGTCTTATTATATTGAAGATAATTCCGCCCGATGAGTCTATCGAGACACTTCACAGGAACATCACTATCGCTGCCGAGGTCGCTGAATGCCTAAAAAATCTAACTAATTTTAACGGCGATCTCTGCGGAACTCTCGAAAAAAACCTCTATGCATTTGCATCTGTCGGAAAAAGACAAGACGGTCTCTGCGAACTTCTTTGCAATAAGCTCTTGATACTTCTCATGCACAGCTCCTCGTGTATCAAAGAATGGGGTATGGACTCCGTAATGATCGAGGCATGCTCGCTCAATATAGGCGATTTTGACTACCATACAGCTGTACAAAATCTTAAAGATTCGATTTCGGAAGGTCTCAAGGAGCTCGACTGCCGAAAGCTCTTGCCGAACTACTCAAAGCTCAGCTTGCTTCGCAGCAGTATCTATCTTCATCCCGAGACCGATCCCGATATTGAAGCGATCAGCCGTGATTTTCTCCTCAGTATCGGACACTTTCGCAGACTTTACAAGTCATGCTTCGATGTGAGCTTCCATCAGGACTGCATACTCGCACGGATCGCTCTTGCAAAGAATCTTCTCTCTTCTACATCGCTTGATATAATCGTGATCGCATCAGACT
>DHYN01000103.1:6543-6717 GCA_002414125.1 Ruminococcus sp. UBA5129
TGTGCGGTGTTGCCTTGATACTATTGTTCTCTTAAAATCCGACAGATAATCGGATTCTAAGGGCTTGGTATTACCAACCCATTTCCAGCAGCCAGTTATTCAAATCTCGCTCACGGTCACGGAGAGTAAGATCTCTGTTGATATTATACTCGCCCTTTATGTTTCCGTCAACTA
>DHYN01000103.1:6771-6948 GCA_002414125.1 Ruminococcus sp. UBA5129
TTTTGTCAGCTCATTCATAACCTCTTCGGAGGAAGTACGGTTCAGTGCGCCTGTCGGCTCGTCGGCAAACATCATCTGCGGATCGTTTATCATGCTTCGGCAGATACAAGCTCTCTGGAGCTGTCCGCCCGAGACCTCGTTGATGTCGTTGTCCATTGTTTCGATAATGCCGAGCTT
>DHYN01000048.1:0-4231 GCA_002414125.1 Ruminococcus sp. UBA5129
GGCAGCGGCCGTTTTTTTCACGATGCTTTTCATAATAAACTCCTTTTTATAGACCGAGCAGCGCCCTCACGATCTCGCCTGCCATAATGAGACCTGCGGCAGACGGCACGAAGGATATACTGCCGATCGTTTTTCTTCTGCTTTCGTCCTCGCCGCTCTCCTCCTTATGAGTTATGGGAGGCTCTGTTGAATATACCACCTTATGATGTACGATTCCGCGTTTTCTCAGCTCAGTCCGCATCACCTTTGCGAGCGGACACATCGAGGTCTTGCTCAGATCGGTGACAACAAGCTTAGTGGGGTCGAGCTTGTTTCCCGTACCCATGCTTGAGATCATCGGAACGCCGAGCTGGTGGGCTTTCTGGATGAGCGTAAGCTTTGACAAAACGCTGTCGATCGCATCGGCGATGTAGTCGAAGTTTATGAGGTCTGTTTCATCGCCCGTATAAAAGCAGTTAAGGGCATTTACACGGCATTCCGGATTAATATCGAGGATACGCGCCTTGGCGGCATCGACCTTGGCCATGCCGATCGTTGAGTGGAGCGCGATGATCTGACGGTTGATATTCGTAATATTTACGGTGTCGCTGTCCACGAGGGTTATCGTGCCCACGCCTGCCCTCGCGAGCGCCTCAGCCGTATACGAGCCGACTCCGCCGACTCCGAAAACGGCAACGTGAGCGTTTTTCAGCCGTTCGAGACCCTCCTGCCCTATCAGGAGTACTTCCCTTGAAAATTCATTTTGCATATCAATTCTCATCCTCGTTGTAGAATACATTGTAGTTCATGGCACGGTGAGAATAAACGCTCAGCACGAGTCCGACCATGACGTACATACTTACCATAGCCGTACCTCCTGCGCTCAGGAACGGCAGCGGTACGCCGATAACGGGCATTACCTTGAGTACCATTCCGAGGTTTATGATGCAGTGCGAGAGCATCAGTCCGAACGCGCCCATGCAGATAAAGCGTCCCATGCGGTCTTTTGCGACACGGCTGTCGGCGAATATTTTGAGGCAGATGTAGGTGAGGATAATGATAACGCCGATCGAGCCGACATAGCCGAAAACCTGTCCGAGGTATGTGAAGATGAAGTCGTTGTGCATTTCGGGGAGCTGGATATAGTCGGATTTTTCGCCGAAAAGCCCTTTGCCGAAAACGCCTCCCGAGCGCAGCGCGCTTAGTCCGAGATCCTGCTGATACTCGATACCCTCGGGGTCTGTGCCGGGGTGGAGGATAACAAGGATACGCTTTTTGTGGAAGCTGCTGAGCAGGAAGAACCAGACCGCTGCGAAAGCTCCTGCAACCACGAACGGGATCGCCGCAAGGTATTTCCACGAGATATTTGCCGAGATCAGCATGAATCCGAAGATGAACGCAAAAACGATCGCCGTACCGTAGTCGCCCTGAAGCGCTACGATGCCGACAGGCACGCCTCCGTGTATGCAAAGCAGCAGCATATGCATGGGCTTGTTCATGTTTTCCTCATCGTGTGATAGGTGGTACGCAAAGGTCAGAATAAACGCGAGCTTTAAGATCTCTGAGGGCTGGAACTGGATAAACCCAAGGTCGAGCCAGGCACGGTCGTCCGCACCTGCACGCGTGTAGCCGAGACTTGTCCATGTCAGACCAACGAGGAAAAGCGCGACGGGCGCATAGATGAACCACAGCCTTGCAAGCTTGCGGTAATTGATGAGCGATACCACAAATGCCGCCGCAACGCCGAGTACCATAGAGAAAAGCTGTGTCAGCCAGTCCTTTGAATTTCCGATAATGCCGTTCCTGCTGAGAGAATAGATCAGCAGCGTACTGAGCACAGAGCACAGCATGACCGCAAAGAGCAGTCCGCCGTCGGTGCTGTAGTGATTGGTATTGAGCTTTTTGAATGCTGATTTCATTGCTGCCTTCCTTTTTTGCGGAGATCAGCCTCCGCTCCAGTATTTTCTGTCAAGGGAGCGGTATTGTGCCGCTTCCGCAACGTGCTTTCTGTCTATGACCTCGCATCCATCGAGGTCTGCAATGGTCCTTGCGACCTTAAGTATTTTGTCGTGAGCTCTTGCGCTGAGACCGAGTCTGTCGAAGAGGTCGTGCATCATTTTGAGAGCGCTGTCGGTCATCACGCAGACCTCTCTGAGCTTTGCAGCCGACATATGGGCGTTGCAGGTGATGTCTGTCCCCTTGAATCGCTGTGACTGAAGCTCGCGTGCAGCGATCACCCGTGCGCGTATGTCAGATGAGGACTCCTCCTTTTCCTTTGAGCTGAGGTCGGCGAATTCCACAGGAGCTGCTTCGATGTGGAGGTCGAATCTGTCGAGCATCGGTCCTGAGATCTTTGAGAGATACTGTGCCACCTTGTTTTTGGAGCAGATGCACTTGCGCTTTGGATGACCGAAATATCCGCACGGACAAGGATTCATCGCGCCGATGAGCATGATGATGCACGGATAAGGCACCGAGCCTGCCGCTCTTGAGATAGTGACCTTGCCGTCCTCGAGAGGCTGTCTGAGAAGCTCAAGCGTGCGCCTGTCGAATTCTGCAAGCTCATCAAGGAAAAGCACGCCGTTGTGAGCGAGCGATGCTTCACCCGGACGCGGAACAGAGCCTCCGCCTGCAAGACCGGCAGAGGAGATAGTGTGATGCGGCGAGCGGAACGGTCGTTTTGTTATGAGCGGCGTGTCGGGACTCAGCATTCCCGAGATCGAGTGTATTTTCGTTGTCTCGAGCGCCTCCTCGAACGTGAGCGGCGGAAGAATAGAGGGCATTCTCTTTGCGAGCATGCTCTTTCCGCTTCCGGGAGGTCCTATTAGGAGTGCGTTGTGACCNNTGCGGCGGCTATTTCGAGCGCTTTTTTTGCGGACTGCTGACCACGCACATCGGCGAAGTCGAGGGTTTCGGTGTAGGCTGTTTCGGGCGCGATATACTGAGTATGCGGCGTAAGCGTGTTAAATTCGCGGAAGTGGTCGATAAGCTGAGCCGCATTTGAAACTCCGTAAACATCTATTCCTGTGATGACGGAAGCCTCCGCAGCGTTGTCGGCAGGCACGAATACCGATTTGATGCCCTGTTCCCGTGCGAGCATGACCATTGGAAGAACGCCGCTGACACCGCGTATATCGCCGTTCAGCGAGACCTCTCCGATGAATGCGCAATCTGTCGGTTCTTTTATGAGGTTCATTCCGCACAGGAGAGCAACGAAGATAGCCATATCGTGGACTGAACCGCTTTTTTTGGTGTCGGCAGGAGCGAGGTTGACCATGACTGAAGCCACGGGGAACTGCACATTACATGATCTGAGCGCTGCGCGTATTCTCTCGCGGCTCTCGCGGACTACCGCATCGGGCAGACCAACGATCTCGAACTGGGGACTGCCTCGGCTTATTTCGATCTCGACATCAACGGGAAAGGCGTTCAGCCCGAAGAGACCGAGACTTGCAATTTTTGCGTACATTTGTTACCTCCTAAATCTCATCCATATAGCCGTTTTCAGGCTTTTCGGGACGTTTGGATTCGGGCTGTTCGATCGGAGTCGGCGCATCCATGCCTTTATTTTCGGTATTATGGTATGCAGCCTTGTAGGACGATTCGTATTCGGGATGCTCATCGGTATTTGCGAGGCGTATGTTGAACATAGGGAAGCCCTCGAGCTTGCTGAGCTTTTTGTAGTCGAGGTAGGCTGTCGGCAGCTTGAACGACATGATGCAGCCTGCCGCTCCGATGAGGATGGAAAAAATGTCATCGGCAGTGGTTGAAAAGAGACCGATAACGAGCATTGTCAGATAAACTATCGCCATGATCGGGTTGAAAATACGAAGCTTTGTCGGTGACAATAGCGTGCATACGCCGAGTGCCAGCACGATCAGCATCTGAACGCCTGCCGCAGCGACACTGCCCTTATCGCCGAAAAGGCTCGGAATGAGTGAGATGATCTGTATCCGCATGGAGATAAAGCTTAACAGGAGCATCAGTGCGCAAAGAACGAGATTCGTCACTGTTGACGATCGGTATAGTCTGTCTATTTCGCGCATTCGGTCAGCGCATTGGTTGTAGTGCTGATGATCGGGAAGTTCAACAAATTCGTTATTGTTCATTGAGTACCTCCTTATTCTAATATAATCTATATTATACCATTATACCATATTTTTTACAAAATGTAAAGGAATTCTCCATAAAAAACACGGGAACTGCTTTTAGGCAGCATCGGGACGGCATTTTCGGGCTATGCGGTGAATTT
>DHYN01000048.1:4275-8888 GCA_002414125.1 Ruminococcus sp. UBA5129
AGAGCGATGCAGGCATCAAGTCGGCTATTTTGATAGGACGGCAACGAAATACATCTCTTGGCACAAAGTTCGAGAACAAAGCCTCCCGAAAATGCCGCCGAGATGTTACAGTGAATTATGGAACGTCCTTGAGATAACATCGTCCTGCTGTTCCTTGGTGAGCTTGACGAAATTCACCGCATAGCCCGAAACGCGGACTGTGAGCTGCGGATACTTCTCAGGATGCTGTTGTGCATCGAGGAGAGTTTCCTTGGTGAATACGTTTACGTTAAGATGATGACCGCCTTTTTCGATATAGCCGTCAAGCAGGTCAACGAGGTTGTCTATCTGCTTCTGATTTTCCATACTAAAACCTCCTTTGGTGTTGCCTTAGTCAAATTCCTCTGTCGGCTGGCAGCAAGCGCTCCTGTTCGGAGAGCAGTCGGTGCTGTTGACCGTCTGAACGCTCAGACCGTCGTTTCCGCCGCCCGACAGGATGTTTATGTGACCCGTACCCTCCGAAAACAGCGTGTCGATGAGGTCGGCAAGCTCTTTCGGATCGGCATTTTCGGGTATGATCTTCTTATCAGTCATCGTTTTCCTCCCTGAGCTTGTCAAGGTCAATGTCGCCTACGAAAACGTCCATATCCTTGCCGAGCGCATTCGGTACGATAGAGAAAGTATTCGAGATACCGTCCTGAGCGTGACGGAACGGGAGCTTTGCAACGGATGCGAGAGATGCTGCCGCACCGTGAGTATCCCTGCCATGCATCGGATTGGCTCCGGGAGCGAGCGGTACTCCCATTTTGCGTCCGTCGGGAGTATTGCCTGTCTTTTTGCCGTAAACAACGTTGGATGTGATAGTGAGTATAGACATCGTGGGAACGCCGTCACGGTAGGTATGGTGCTTCTTTATTTTTTCCATAAACTTGCGCACTACCGTTACTGCGATTTGGTCTGCGCGGTCATCATTATTGCCGTATTTCGGGAAATCGCCCTCGATCTCGTAATCGACAACTATGCCGTTCTCGTCACGAATACACTTTACCTTTGCGTATCTGATAGCCGACAGTGAATCTGCAACTACCGAAAGACCTGCGATACCTGTTGCGAAATAACGCTTTACATCGCGGTCGTGAAGCGCCATCTGAAGCTTTTCGTAGCAATACTTATCGTGCATATAGTGGATCACGTTGAGAGTATTCACATAAAGTCCTGCAAGCCATTCCATCATTGCATCGTACTTGTCAATGACGTCATTATAGTCAAGGTAATCCCCTTCGACAGCGCGGTACTTAGGACCTACCTGTATCTTCATGCGCTCATCGACACCGCCGTTGATCGCGTAAAGCAGGCATTTTGCGAGGTTTGCTCTCGCTCCGAAGAACTGCATCTCCTTGCCCACGCGCATTGAGGATACACAGCAGGCGATAGCGTAGTCGTCGCCGTGAGTTTCTCTCATGAGGTCATCGTTCTCGTACTGTATTGACGAGGTCTTGATCGACATCTTAGCGCAGTACTCCTTAAAGTTTCTCGGGAGCCTTGTTGACCACAGCACAGTCATATTCGGCTCGGGAGCCGTTCCGAGGTTTTCAAGGGTATGCAGATAACGGAAGCTGTTTTTTGTAACGAGGTGGTGACCGTCAACGTCAACACCGCCGATGGACTCTGTGATCCAAGTCGGGTCGCCCGAGAAAAGCTCATTGTACTCGGGAGTTCTTGCAAAGCGCACCATTCTCAGCTTCATGATGAAGTGGTCGATCAGCTCCTGAGCCTGCTGCTCGGTGATGATGCCGCGGTCCAGATCGCGCTGGATGTAGATGTCGAGGAATGTGGAGGTGCGTCCGAGGCTCATTGCAGCGCCGTTCTGCTCCTTGACGGCGGCGAGATAGCCGAAATACAGCCATTGAACGGCTTCCTTTGCGTTGGCTGCCGGCTTTGAGATGTCGAATCCGTATATTTTGCCGAGCTCACGAAGCTCCTCGAGGGCGCGAACCTGCTCGGCAAGCTCCTCACGGAGTCTGATATTCTTGGAGGTCATTCTAACGAGGGAGGTGTCGATCTGATGCTTCTTGTCCTCGATAAGCATATCTATTCCGTAGAGTGCAACACGGCGGTAGTCGCCGATAATACGACCTCTTCCGTATGCATCGGGAAGTCCGGTGATGATAGCGGATTTTCTCGCAAGGCGCATTTCGGGAGTGTACGCATCAAAAACGCCCTGATTGTGGGTCTTTCTGTACTTTGTGAATATCTCAACAACTGAGGGATCGACCTGATAGCCGTTTTCCTCACATGCCTTCTGAGCCATTCTGATACCGCCGAACGGCTGAAGAGAGCGCTTGAACGGCTTATCCGTCTGTAGACCTACGATCTGCTCAAGATCCTTATTCAGATAGCCTGCTCCGTGTGACGTGATCGTTGAAACGACTTTAGTGTCCATATCGAGGACACCGCCTTTTTCGCGTTCCTGACGGGAGAGCTCCATGACCTGTTCCCAGAGCTTTTTCGTTGCCTCTGTCGGGGGAGCGAGGAATGAATCATCACCGTCATACGGTGTATAGTTTTTCTTTATAAAATCCCTGACGTTTACGGATGTGGTGCTCCATCTGCCTTCGCAGAAGCCGTCCCATTCGCGTGGAAAAGCTTTCAACATATCAAACAACTCCAATCATAGCAATGCATATCTGTAAATATTCATTCTACTATATATAGTATCACACCGCAGTCTATATGTCAATCAGAAATAATATATAAAATGCAGTGATTTTTTGTTGATTTCCGCAACAGTACTTCTAATCCTTAAGATGAACTAAAGGGCTTAGTACTATTTAGTGATCCTTTAAATATAGGACTGCTTGCGCAGGATCGCGGAAATGGTGCGTGCGGCGATCGAGAGGTAGTCGGTGTCTGCAACGGACCACTTTTTGAAACGGTCGACGTAGCAGAAGGAGATAAGTCCGCGTATCATGGAGTCCTCGGTGATGAGATACTGCACCGCACCGCCGATGTGGTCGGAGCGAAGATGCTCCATTGCGCCGTCATCGCGTCCCTCAAGCTCGTCTATGTTGTCGATGACGAGGATGCCGTTTCCGCTGAATCGGGAAGTGAAATTGTTCTCGTAGATGTAGGATGCATTTTTTGCCTGAGAGCTTCCACAGCTAAGAATGAGCTTCATGTCGTTTCCTGCGAAGATGCATATATCATCGATCGAAAAAAGCGCGCGGAGCTGCTCAAGAAGCACCAGTATATCGGGTATCTGTCCGAAAACAAGACTGTCTGCAAGCTCGCCGAGAAATGCAGGCTTGTCGTTGGAATCCTCCTTGCGACTGAGAAATGCGATCTTGTTGGCAATGTCCTTTTCTACAGCGCCGTGCTTCTCAATGTCGTAGATTATATAGCGGTTCTTTCCCTTTTCCTTAGCAAGATAGAGCGCCTTGTCCGCCTGCATGAAAAGCTCGTCATAGCTGCGGCTGTCGATCGGATAGGTCGATACGCCCATTGAGCATGTCAGGCGGAAATTCTCGAATCTGCCGCTGAATTCAAGTTCTGTTTTGGTGCGGATAGCTCTCAGCACACCTCGCAGGTCGGTCTCATCTCTGGTGTCCTCGAGGACTATCAGAAATCCTCCGCCGCTTATTCGTCCGGCAATACCGCGTGTGCCGATCTCGGACTTGATTATGCGTGCGATAGTGTATATCACCTCATCGCCGAAAAGATGTCCGTAGTTATTATTTACGGCGGTGAAATCGTCAATGTCGATCATTACAAGATTTACGTTGTATGGCGGTTCGGATGAAAGAAGCTCCTGTGCGCGGTGCATGATCTCGCGTTTGCTGAGGAGGTCGGAGAGCTGATCGCGGCTTGCCTCGACTGCGGAATTGACGGTCTTGCTCTTCTGCTGCGAGCTTATCATCGTGACAATGCCGATGACCCTGCGTGAGTCCGGCGAATCAGAGAGCGTTATTCCGCGGAACAGGCACATCTCACGTTTTTTGCCGCCCGTGAGGAAACTCGCCTCCAGCTCGTACTCGAAGCGGTAGATTCCGTTTCGGATGTCGCTGCATAGGCGGTCAAAATTATCAGAGCACCGCTGAGCGATCAGTCCCGATGAAAGCGAGTCGGTCTGCCATTCGTCAAGGCTTTCGCGCAAAAGCGTGATTTCGCGGCAGATGTCGAACATGAAAAAGCGTATCGTGCGAGTCTGAAAGCTGTACTCGAAGGCTATATCGCTCATCAGCGCGAGAAAATGACGGTACTCGGACATGCGCTGCTCAAAGCCGCACGAGAGCGCTTCAAGTGAGCATATGTCGCTGACAGTCAAGGTGAAAAGGCGCTCTCCACCGTGATTCGGAGCGTTCCGAACGGTGATAAGCATCCAACGCGGCTGACCGCTTATACCCGTCATGCGCACGGCTGTGCTGCGGTATTCGCCGTCGCGGAGCTGCGACAAACATTCCTCGAGCCGCGGAAGATCGGTCTTGTCTATAGTTCGCTTTATCGAATACGTCACGCTGTTTCCGAAAAAGCGGAAGAACGGTTCGTCAGCGCTCTGAGTATGGAAGCTGCTGTCTATCGTCACTCTGCCTATACTGCAAAGGCGGCGTTCTGTGATATGTTCGGGCATATTCGTT
>DHYN01000046.1:0-469 GCA_002414125.1 Ruminococcus sp. UBA5129
TTATCATTCCCCATTCGCCGAAGAACAGCAGTATTACCGGCAGCATCGCAGGAAGTATGATAATGCTCGCGAGCTTTGTGAGGAGCTGCTTGCGCGTATAGATCATTACCATCAGCGTGAGCAGTGAAAAGGCAGTGATGAGCATTGTGAGCGAAAAGCGTGATTCGATGTGTATATCATAGAACAATGAACAGTAGCAGAGGTAGCACACGACAAACGCGTAAGCACCGCTGACAAGGGAGAACACCCTTTTTGTCCATACATTGGCAAACAGTTTTTTCATTATGACCTCCGATTTTAGAACGAATAATCGTTAGTACTTCTATTATATCATTTTCCAAAGCAAGATACAAGGTATTTTTGAAAATTTTTCCGTAATGTAATAATTTGACCTTATAAACCGCGCGATTTTGTATAGACTAACGCAGAGTGACTTTTAACACGGCGACAGCATTTACTGTTATGGATG
>DHYN01000046.1:541-3302 GCA_002414125.1 Ruminococcus sp. UBA5129
CCCAAAAGGGGATAAAGGGATTGTTGGAGGGATGGCAAGATACTCATCTTTTTTGACGAAGAATTCAGAAGCAAAGACTTACGATAATGTCTTGATATATCATAATAAAAAATGTTGTTGCCGTGCTTTTTAAAATCGACTATTGACAAATCCGGACGAATGGTGTATAATAATAGCATAATAACCTTATCGAGAGTGACTGAGGGAACAGGCCCTGTGAAGTCCGGCAACCTGACTGTTTGTCAGACAAGGTGCTAAATCCTGCGGTTTATCCGGAAGATGAGGAGCTTAGAAAAACAGAGCGTCTCTCCGAGAGGCGCTTTTTATTTTCAGGAGGTATATATGAATAAGGTATTGTTTACATCAGAATCGGTTACAGAGGGTCATCCCGATAAGATCTGTGACCAGATCTCGGATGCTGTCCTCGATGCGATCATTGAGCAGGATCCTACAGCTCGTGTAGCATGTGAAACCGCTGTCACAACAGGTATGATCCTTTGCATGGGCGAGATCACAACAAAGGCAAAGGTCGATATTCCGAGGATCGCACGTCAGGTCGTTGCGGAGATCGGTTATGACAGAGCTAAATACGGCTTTGATGCACATACATGCTCCGTGCTCACCTCTATCGACGAGCAGTCGCCTGACATCGCAATGGGCGTAAATGAAGCTATCGAATACCGTGAGAACGGCAGCGAGTCGGACGGACTCTCAAACGGCGCAGGCGATCAGGGAATCATGTTCGGCTATGCATGCAGCGAAACTCACGAGCTTATGCCGCTTCCGATCTCACTTGCGCACAAGCTTTCAATGAGACTCACCGAAGTCCGCAAGGACGGCACTCTCCGCTATCTCCGTCCCGACGGAAAGTCGCAGGTAACTGTTGAATACAATGATGGAAAGCCTGTCAGGGTAGATGCTGTCGTTATCTCATCTCAGCATTCGGCAGACGTTTCTCTCGAGCAGATACGCCGTGATATTGAGGAGTGTGTGATAAAGCCCGTTATTCCCGTGGGACTTATGGACGAAAATACAAAGATCTACATCAATCCGACCGGTCGTTTCGTAGTGGGAGGTCCTCAGGGTGACAGCGGTCTTACAGGACGCAAGATCATCGTTGATACATACGGCGGATATTCACGTCACGGCGGCGGCGCATTCAGCGGTAAAGACCCGACTAAGGTAGACCGTTCGGCAGCTTATGCTGCAAGATATATCGCAAAGAATATCGTTGCGGCAGGTCTCGCAGACAAATGTGAGGTGCAGCTTGCATACGCTATCGGTGTTGCACAGCCTGTATCCGTGCTTGTTGATACGTTCGGTACAGGTAAGGTTGCAGAGGACAAGCTCTCCGAAGCTGTAAGGAGTGTATTCGATCTCCGTCCGACAGCGATCATCAACATGCTTGAGCTCAGAAAGCCTCAGTACAGACAGCTCGCTGCATACGGACACTTCGGCAGAGAGAATATCGGCGTTGCATGGGAAAAGACAGACCGCGTCGATGCCCTCAAGGCTGCTGTTAAATGAAGTGCTCCCACTGTTTTGACATGAAAAGNNTGAGGGAGCTTTTCATTTGAAGTATCATATCATGTCCGCGATGCGGTAGATGAGATCCTCGGTCTTTTCCCAGCCGAGGCACGGATCTGTGATGGACTTGCCGTAGCAGCCTTCGCCGATCTTCTGAGCGCCGTCCTCGATATAGCTCTCGATCATGAAGCCCTTGACAAGCTTCTGGATTTCGCTGTTGTGCTTGCAGCTCTGGAGGACTTCCTTGACGATACGCGGCTGCTCGAACGGATTTTTGCCCGAGTTAGCGTGGTTTGTGTCGATAATTACGGCAGGATTCTGATAATCTCCGTTAGCGTAGAGGTCGCAGAGTCTCACAAGATCCTCATAGTGGTAGTTCGGGAGCGACTGACCGTGTTTGTTTGAGTAGCCTCTGAGGATAGCGTGTGCGAGGGGATTACCCTCTGAATGTACCTGCCAGTTTCTGTAAATGAAGGTATGCTTATGCTGAGCAGCGGTGATAGCGTTCATCATAACGCTTATATCGCCGCCGGTGGGGTTTTTCATTCCTACGGGCACACCGATACCGCTTGCGGTGAGACGGTGCTGCTGATTCTCAACGGAACGTGCTCCGACAGCGACAGAGCCGAGGAGATCGTCGAGATACTTGTAATTCTCGGGATAGAGCATCTCGTCCGCGCAGGAGAATTCAGTCTCCTTGAGAGCGCGGAGGTGGAATTCTCTCGTTGCGATAATTCCCTTGAACATATCGGGCTTTTCGGTCGGGTCGGGCTGGTGGAGGAGACCCTTGTAGCCGCCGCCGTTTGTTCTGGGTTTACCCGTATAGATTCTCGGGATCATGTAGATCTTGTCGCTCACCTTGTCCTGAATGGTGCGCAGACGGGTGATATAGTCGATCACGCTGTCCTCGTTGTCAGCCGAGCACGGACCGATGATAAGGATGAGTCTGTTGTCCTCACCGCTGAAAATTCTTTTGATCTCGAGTGCACGCTTCTGAACGATCTGTTCCATAGCGGCGCTGATTGGGAGAAGCTCCTTGACCTCCATAGGGATAGCAAGCTTCTTTTCAAAAATCACATTCATTATATTTCCTCTTTTCGGATATTTTTGTTCACCATAATACCATAACACTTAGGACGGTGAAAGTCAAGGGTTTTGCGAGATTTTTAAATATTTTAGCTTGATTTACACTTTTGCACGACTACGTAACATTTTTTCTTGCAGAAAAGTCTTT
>DHYN01000038.1:0-2389 GCA_002414125.1 Ruminococcus sp. UBA5129
CTGCCGGAGCTTCATGGTACTGGAGATTTGCATTGTAGGTGTAGGGAGTTTTCTCGGGAACTGCAATAGTAAATTCCGTGATCCTGCCCATTACGAAGTCGTTGATCTGTTTAACATCGTCGTTGTCAACAGTACCGTTTTTATCAACATCGGCAGCCTTGATGCACACGCTGTCGGTAAGCTTGCCTGCTGCGACCTTGCGAGCCATTGCCGTATCGAGCGATGAGATAACGCCGTCACAGTCAACATCGCCCTGTGAAACCTTTCTTACGGCAGGCTGTCCCGGACCATCTATCTCGGTTCCTGCAACTGCTCCGTATGCTTCGTCAATGACGAAATCGGTCGTTGTATCATCAGTAGTCTCAACGATGAGACTGAGTCCCGTAGCGCCGTTGGGTATCTTGTAGTTTGTATTTTCAAGCTGTAGCCAAAGTCCGGGTGAAGTAGTACCCGAAGCGATCTCGTCCCACACAACATCGCCGTCAGCGTTTGTGTACTCAAGAGTGAGCTTGAAATCTCTTGTTTCAGGCGAACCGTCATAGGTTACGTCAACAGAGAAGCTGTATGTTTCGCCTGCCTTGATTTTTGAAGTCGGGAGCTTCTTTGTAGCGCCCTGCCAACCTGCCTTGCGGTCTGTTACAACGAGAGCCTTGTTGCCTTCGTAGGAAGTGCCTGCTTTCGATGAAGCCGAAGCGCCTCCTCTGCCGGTCCAACTGTTTGAACCGCTCTCAAATGTGTCGTGGAAAAGGATGCTTGGATCCTCGGGAGTAGGTTCAATGTATGATGAGCTGCCGAACTGCCACCAGTCGAAGTTGAAGAGGTAGCTGCTGCCGCCTGTAAATTTGAGATAGAGATCGTGTGTGCCCTCAGCGCCGCTTACATCACATGTGGACTCCTCCCAAGTGCTCCAGCCGCCTGTTACGGGAACATTGCATGTGCCGATGAGCTTGCCGTTAATTCCGTCGAGTCGAAGCTCGATCTTGCCGCCGTTTTCGGGAGAAGCAACGCTTGCAGTAAATGTTTCTGCACCGCTTCCGAAGTCAACGCCGCTGACCTTAACATAATCACCGTCCTCAATGAAACTTACAGCCTGCGAGCCGTTTCCTGCAGACTCGACTTTTACGCCTGAGAACCAGCTTCCAGTCTCCGCCTCTGTGCGGATGTAGGGGTTGAAGCTCTCGATCTGCTCCGGACCTTCATCGGTCATAGTGAGGAGCGGTATAGTGCCGTCTGAATTATACTGGAATTCCTCGATAGCGGCACTTCTGTTGAATGAACCTCCGCCGGGGAGACCTGTTTTGTGATAGAAGAAATAGGATCTGTCTTTGTAGTCGATAACACCGCCGTGAGTAGTGAAGCAGTTGTGAGTTTTCATGATCTGACCGCGATAAGTCCAAGGACCGGTAATTGACGGAGCAGTCGAGTAGCCCATGCTCTCGCCTCCGTCTGATCCATAGAAGCCTGCATATACGAGATAGTAGAGGTCATTGCGCTTATAGATCCATGGACCCTCTCCGTATGAGCATGTTCTTGTGCCGCTGCTTGGACCGAATGACTCCACGGTCATATCGAAATTCTGTATCTGACCGTCGAGAGTAATCATATCTTCTTTGAGCTTTACATAGTAGCATTTCGGATTTCCGAACATGAGCCAAGCCTGACCGTCATCATCGATCATGACAGTCGGGTCGATGTAATCCCAATTAGGACCGCAGAGCGGCTTTCCGAGGACATCCTCGAAAGGACCTGTAGGCGAATCCGAAACACCTACTCCGATAGCACGTCCGCCGCCCGATGCGTTTTCGGTAGTGAAGTAGAAGTAGAATTTTCCGTTGCGCTCAATACACTGCGAAGCCCATGCGGAGTCCTTTTTTGCCCATGAAAAGTCGGTGTCGTTCATGAAGCAGCCGTGATTTGTCCAGTTCTTCATATCCGTTGTAGAGAAGCACTGATAACCGGTCATATAGTAGAAATCGTTATCTCCTTCACGGTCGAGACCTGTGTACATATAAAGAGTATCGTTGTAGATCATTGGTGCAGGGTCGGGTGTGAATGAAGTTTGGATCACAGGATTTTCCGCATTAGCGATCTGTGGAAATAACGACAGGGCAGCAGTTGCCGTAAGGACGGCTGCAGAAACTGCTGACGTCAGCTTTTTAAGAATTTTCATAAATACCTCCTAATCTAATTACCCTCAAAAATATATACAAAATACCAACTATATATTAACATTTTTTGAATTGATTCTCAACCCACAAAATGAATAAAAGGTGTATGATCTTGTTATTTTTTATTGAAACAGCATAGATTCTTGACACTTCTATGGGAAATTGATATAATAAATATAGTATGAATTATAGGATAAGTATTTTATAATATAATATAGAAA
>DHYN01000038.1:2441-10095 GCA_002414125.1 Ruminococcus sp. UBA5129
AAGCGGAGCTAATAATGAATTCAATGAACAGCGGCTTCACGCCGTCAGCTATAAGTATTGACGGCAGCGGAGATGTACTTGTCGGACAGATCGCACTTGAACGCCTTATTTCACATCCGAAGGATTCCGTTTCGGAATTCAAGCGCTGTATGGGACAGCAGACGAAAATAGAACTTGGCAGCAGAAGCTTTTCACCGGAGGAACTATCCGCGCTCGTGCTAAAAAAGATAAAGAACGATGCAGAGGCTTATCTCGGCGAATCGGTTGAGGAGGCTGTTATCAGCGTGCCTGCGTACTTTGACGACAACGCAAGGAGCGCTACGAAACTTGCTGCCGAGCTTGCCGGGATCAAGGCAGAGCGACTTGTGAACGAGCCCTCGGCTGCTGCACTTGCTTATCTTGAGAAGCAGGATTTCTGTACGGGAACGTTCCTCGTAGTCGATTTCGGCGGCGGAACGCTTGACATCTCGCTTGTCGATGCGTTTGACGGAGTTGTGGAAATAATCGCGGTAGCAGGCGATAATCACCTCGGCGGAAAGGACTTCAACGAGGCTATATCGAATTATTTTTGCAAGGAAAACGGAATGTGCTTCGATCTTTTGCCGTCCGATGACCGTGCTGTTATTTACAAGACTGCAGAAGCGTGCAAGCGTGCTCTTACGCGTATTCCTATTGCTGTGATGAGTGCCAATGTCGGCGGAAAAACATATTCAGTAACCCTTGACAACAATATGCTTATCGGAATTTGTTCCGATATTTTTGAGCGAATTTCCGTACCTATTAAAAAGGTAATGCGTGACGGACGCTGCACGCTTGATGAGCTGACCGATATAATTCTTGTGGGCGGATCGTGCAGGATGCCAACAGTTCGCGCATTCCTTGAAAAGCTCACCGGAAAAGAATTATGTACCGACATAAATCCGGAGACGGCAGTAGCGGTGGGTGCAGGTATTTTCGCAGGCATAAAGAGTCGGAATAACGAGCTTCGTGACGTTATCCTCACCGATATATGTCCGTTTTCGCTCGGAATGTCAACGCTTGATTCCGATACAGGCGAGCTTACGATGACGTTCATCATCGAGCGGAACACTACTCTTCCTGCAAGCCGCGAAAAGACATTTTATGCGATCCGTGATTTTCAGAATGCGGTCGATGTGTGTATATATCAAGGAGAATCGCCCCTTCCTCAGAAGAATCTCCTCATTGGAAAGCTTACGGTAAAGTGTCCTCCTACGAAGCAGCATGAACCTATCTGCACCGTTCGTCTTACATATGATATTAACGGCATACTCATGGTCGATGTGACTACATTTGGCGATAAAAAGACTCACACAGAGGTATTCATGAGCTCAAGCAGACAGAAGCTCTCAGATAAGGAAGCCGAAAAAGCACGCGAACGTATGCAGGCTCTCAGGATACTTCCTATCGAACAAGAGGAAAACCGTCTCCTCATCGCACGCGCCGAGCGTGCTGTGGAGGAATCGCTCGCTTTTGAACGTGATGTTTTGATGCAGTACCTGAGCGCATTCAAGGCGGCGCTTAAGACAGGAAACAGCCGCGAGATGCGAGGAACTTACAATATGCTCAAGGAGCTTCTTGACAGGAAGGACGGCGATGATCTCAGATGATGTACTGGGAAATTCTGGGTATTTCACCTACAGATGACATACGCGAGATAAAATCAGCCTATGCGCGCAAGGCAAAGGAATTCAACCCCGAGGAACATCCCGAGAAATTCAAACGCGTGCACGATGCTTATAAAAATGCCTGCGCCTACGCAAAGAGACGTCAGAGCGGTCAGGAAACGATCATCATACCGAAGCCGTCAGAGCCCGAAAAAAAACACAATGATCTTTTCGAGGATATTTCATCAGTTCGGAAAGCGGATTCCGAAAAGGACGGATCGGAAGATGAATCACCGTATGATTTCGCGGATGTGATGAGCAAAGCAGCGCCGCTTGAAGAAAAAACTTCTTCCGCAGCCGATGAAGAGTTTGAGAGCTGTGCCGAGGAAATGAGGAAGATACTCGATGATATTGATCTTCGCAGAAGCGCGTCAGTATGGAAGAAGCTTTTCGCCGATCATCCATCTGCGATCTTTACGGATGACAGGTTTGTTGACGAGGCGGAGAGAATGTTTAAAATGCTTCCTTACGGAACGACGTTTCCACAGCAGACAACACTTGTCATAATCAACGGCTTCGGAGGCTCTCCGAGGATACAGAGGATTGTTTTCTCCGACCGACTCAGGTTCAATACAAATCATACACCAACCACGCGTAATTTATCAGAAAAAGAAAAAAGGCTTACGGCAGTGGTGGTGATGATCGCGATCATCATCTGCATTCTTGCGCCACTTCTTCAGCATATTCGCTATGAGCGTGAGCAATCGGCGGAGATCGAAAAGATAAAGACCGAGTACAGTGCTCCCGATGCGCTTGTGCCGCGGCTTGCTCTCGGAAAATGGCAATACGAGCTCGGTACGCTGACAATACGCGGCACAACGTACAAGATCGTTGGAAATGACGGCAGCGTTCGGAGCGGCAAGATCACGCAGGTGCAGTTCTACAATGATAAGGGCTATGAGACTGTTTACCTTGACAATGATATGAACCTTTCGATAGTTACGCTTTACGGTGAACTTATTGTGAAGATAAGGGAAGAAGACGGTAATATATATAACTGTATAAAAACTAATAGCACCGATGCGATGGTTCAAACGGAATGAAAAAACATGAGCTATTTTGCACATCAATGATCTGCAAACAAAAAACAGCTCCCTGAAAAGGGAGCTTTATAATAGCTATTCAATATCGAATGATTCTTTGTTTCGTTCCTTGAAAAGCTCGTAAACAGCATTTTCGATCTCTTCATCTTCCACCGGCGCATATGAATCATGGTTGTTCGATTCACCTTCACATCGGAGAATGCCGACCTCATCAGCATCTTCGTCCACAGCGATGGCTACGATGTACATATTTTCCTTGTACTCGATGAAATCAAGGATCTCGATCTGCATGGTATTGCCTTCCTCATCGGTAAGTTCGATGATATTTTCATTCTGCTCATCCATAATAGGCTGCTCCTTTCCGTTTATTCCGCTGATGTGCGGTTGTATACATTAATTATATCACAGTTTCTTAACAAAATCAAGGAGAAATTTCATGAAAAACAACATTTCTTTCTCAAAAATTTTTTTCGGTACAGTCAGCGTGGTCATAATGGTGTTGATATTCTGCTTTTCCTGCGAAGATTCCAATGATTCCTCTGAGACGAGCGGATTCTTCACCGACTTTATTCTCGGTATCTTCGTGAAAGACTTTGACACGCTTTCGGTAGTGCGGCAGCAGGAGGTACTTGATTTGCTCGACCACATCGTCCGAAAGACTGCACATTTTTCGGAGTATGCCGCGCTTGGATTCAGTGTATCGTGCACTCTCGGACGCAGAAAGCTGCTGACCCTTCCAAGTGCTGCGGCACTTCTGATATGCTCGCTTTATGCAGTATCAGATGAGATACACCAATATTTCGTTCCCGGAAGAGCGTGCATGATCTCGGATATTCTTCTCGACTCATGCGGTGCATTGTTCGGGATAGTTCTCTCGGCGATAGCATTTTTGATTTTTCGTCCGAAAAACAGATTGGTTCAGTAGAATTGCTTCCTGTACTGATTCGGTGTGTGACCGCAGCACTTCTGAAATTGATACAAGATGGCTATGATTGGTCGAAAAGTTCCAAATCAGGATAAGAAATTACCATTTTTACTAAGAGAATTGTATAATAAAGTATCATAGTGTGCTATAATATAGCTAATAATTACGAATGAGGTGGACAAGACAATGAAAAAATGGATCGGTTATCAGAATGGTATTAATCTTGGCGGCTGGCTTTCACAGTGCTGCCATACAAAAGAACACTACGAGAGTTTTATCTGTGAGGCTGATGTCGAGAAAATCGCTTCTCTCGGTATGGATCATGTGCGTCTGCCAATAGACTACAACCTTCTTCAGGACGAACAGGGCGGATTCATCGAGGAGAACTTCTCATATATTGACCGCTGTCTGAAATGGTGCGAGAGGTTTGGACTCAATATGGTTCTCGATCTTCACAAGACGGCAGGCTTCTCCTTTGACGAGGATAGACCCGAGACGAGCTTTTTTAGCAGTGATGAGCTGATCGACCGATTTATTTCCCTCTGGAACAGGCTTGCAGAGCGTTACGGCAGAAACAGCGACAGAATGGCATTTGAACTGCTCAACGAGGTGGTTGACGAGTGCGATAACGAACCGTGGATGAAGATCGCAGAGCGTACTGTCGGAGTTATCAGAAAAAAGGCTCCGGACATCAAGATACTTATCGGCGCATACTTCAACAACAGCGTGCTGACGGTAAAGGACATAGCTCCGCCGTTTGACGAGAATATAATCTACAATTTCCACTGCTATGAGCCGCTCCTTTTCACGCATCAGGGCGCTTACTGGGTGAAGAATATGTCTGCCGATTACAGGCTCGCATATCCTATGTCTAAGAGGTGCTTTGAGGCTGAGATGAATGCGAATAATTCACCTATTGTCGACACTGTCTGGGCAGTTCCCGAGGAAGGTCTCGGCACAGGCTACTTTGAGAATCTTTTCCGCGAGGCTATACAGACCGCAGAGGAGAGAGGCGTGATGCTTTACTGCGGCGAGTACGGAGTTATCGACCTTATCGACACCGATTCGGCGCTTGCATGGCTTAGCGACATACACACCGTTTTTGAGAAGTACGGTATCGGACGCTCAATTTGGACTTTCAAGGCGAAGGATTTCGGCATTACCGATGAAAATCGCCGTCCTGTTCTCGAAAATCCTAAAAAATATCTATAAGCAACACCGCACAATGACCGCCTGACGGCTTTACCTATATACTTTTATTCTAACATTCTATCCGCAGACGATTGTTAATAAACTATGTACAAACACGATTTCAAGAACATTTTCGGCGTAATATTCAAACATTTCCTCAGCAGCGCCAAAGAAGGCAGAATGATTCTCCGCGCAGAGCGAATGTCTGGGAGCCGAAAAAGCAGCCTGTGATGCTCTTGACCTTACCCTCATAGATATTTCCGATTTCAAGCTGCATACTGTTAAAAACTCCTTTTGAAATTAATCCCTTGATTTATCATAGAATCTGCGTTCATCGGGATAAGCATAGCCACGCTCCTCGAGAGCGACCTTTTCCATATATCCCGACATATCGTCGCTGTCAAGATCTCGCTGGAGATCCATATTTTCCGCATTGTATGCATCGATCTTTTCCTGGATAAGGACGAGCTCCTTTTCCTTCTCGGCACAGTCAACCTCGGTAGTATAGATGAGCACGCCGCACCCGACGAAAAGTGCAAGAGCGGCAAGCTTGACGAGCAGTCCGTTGAAGAGTCCCTTAGTTTTCTTTTGTTTTACTCTTTTTGCCAAAATGCTTCACATTCTTTCTCTGTATCATGGCAGTCTCAGACCGCCTGTAATTATTTGCTTTTTTATTATACAACAAAACCTTATGTTTCTGCAAGCCCTTTCCCGATTTTTTAAATGCCTTTACCAAAAATTTGGAACTTCCCACAAATTTCCCGCCGTACTTTTTACATATTAATACATATAACGATTTAAATGGACGAATAATTATATTAAAAACACCTCTCAGAAGCGAGCATAACTTCCGTATCGTACGAATGACAGCGCTGCCGACCGTCAGCAGATAAACTATGAAGCCGAGGAGATTCCCGATGAGATAGTAAAATCGCAGTTCTCCCCGCGCGGCAGCCGATGAAAATGCCGTTGTGAACACTGCCCATCCCATAAGAAATAAAACGTCCTCGAACGCCACAAGCAGAAAATTATGCGGAAGCACAGTCCTCAGAGTGCGGAAAACATCGTAATACACTCCTATGACCGCTCCTCCCAAGCATGACAGCCCGAACAGGAGCAATTGCTCACGAACGGAGAAAAACGTCTCGGGAATATTCATCTGAAAAGCCTCCCGAGCGCGGAGAGTGGGCCTCTGCGGTCCTTGTCGCCGTAAACGACAGCCCATATGTCGCCTGTTATAGTCATATCGCCCGTCTCAACGCTCATTGAGTCAATGTGCAGTTCCTTTCCTTGTATTGTCAGCTCGCCGAGCGATGTGTACAGACAGACCTCCCTTTCGTCAAAGCTGTCAACATCGGTTATCCCCGATATTACGAGACTCTTGCGGTTCTCAAGGATGATGTTCTGATTTGTGTTCAATGTCTTGTCCTGCATAGCTTTTTGTCCTCCTAATTTTTCGGGCAGATCGCTGCAAAGCCCTTTGACAGGCTTTGTCCGCTGTTGCCTATATCCCATTATATGCACACAATTGTAAAAAAATAACAAATATATATTCAAAATTTGTTGGATATTTTTTGCGAAATCTCTTGAAATTGTCCTCGTGATATGTTATAATTTATAGGATATTAGACGCATTGTCGGTTTTCGACGGCTCAATACTATTTATGGAGGCAAATTAAATGAGCACAATGGAAATTTTGGAAATTGTCGGAGGAGCACTAATCCTCGTTTGTTGTATTGCTATCGTAATTCTCTGCCTTATGCAGGATCAGAAATCACAGGACAGCATGACAGCAGCTCTCACAGGCGCAAGCACAGATTCATTCTATGGCAAGAATGAAGGAAGAACTAAAGAGGCTATCCTCAATAAGATAACCCGTAACCTCGGTATCTTCCTCTTCATCCTCATCCTTGCACTGAACCTCGTTCCGCTGTTCATCAAGTAAGCGCTTTGCCCCGTGACTTTCGTCATGGGGTTTCTTATTTTTTTGATTTAAGGAGAGATATATGTCGAGAAGATCAAAGAAAAAATATTCCTCAAAAAACAAAAAGCCTGCATCGGCAAAATGTACCTGCGAAGCCTACAAAAGCAAGATCCTTATGTTCCTCGGCAAGCACGACAAAAAGTTCATGCAGCTCGGTGAGCTCGAAAAGAAATGCCGCACCAAAAAGCTCGGTCGCGAAGCGTTCAGCGAGGCTTTCGGACAGCTCCGCTCAGAGGGCTATATCATCGTCAGCAAGGGGGTCAAGGTGGGTCTGTGCTCAAGACTCAAATGCTTTCCTGCTACTGTCGCAAGACTCAGCCGAACTTTCGGATTTGCTGTGACCGACAGCGGTACGGAATACTTCATCCCCGGCAAAATGATGCTCGGCGCCATGCCCGGAGACAGGGTTCTCATTACGGACATCGAATCGCGCACCGGTGAGCCGGAGGGTGAAGTACTCGATATACTCGAATTCGGCAGCAGTGAGCTTACGGGCGATATAGAATTCGTTGACGGAGAACCATTCCTCGTACCCGATACGGCAGGAACTAATCATATCCGCATATCTGTGGGCGAAAGCGTCCCGTTCTCTAACGGAGACAAAGTCATGACTAAGATCGTGTTCCGAGGCCGCCGCCATGCCGAACACAAGGGCGCTGTAACGGCGGTTTTCGGCAGCTCGGAATACTCATCGTCATGCACGGCTGCGATCGTTGCGATGCACGGCGTTCCCGTGGAATTTACGGCTGATGTGCTGCGCGAGGCTCGGAAGATCTCAGACCGCGGGGTTCAGGAATACTGCCTGAACAACCGCGAGGATCTTCG
>DHYN01000038.1:10207-10353 GCA_002414125.1 Ruminococcus sp. UBA5129
CAGCGCTCTTGATAAGGAAGCTATGAAGCGCGGAACGAGCATCTACTACGCGGACAAGGTCATCCCCATGCTCCCTAAGGAGCTTTCAAACGGGATCTGTTCACTCAATCCTAACGAGGACAGGCTCACCATTTCGGCTTTCATCG
>DHYN01000038.1:10465-12323 GCA_002414125.1 Ruminococcus sp. UBA5129
AATATGCATCCGTGCGCAGTGATATCTGTCTCATGGACGAGCTCGCCGACATCCTCATTGCCAAACGTCAGAGAAGAAAGGCTCCTGAGCTTGAAACGGTCGAGAGCAAGCTAAGCTTTGACGAAAACGGCATTTGCGTGGGAGTTGCTCCGCGCGGAAGAGGCAAGTCTGAACGGATGATCGAAGAATTTATGCTCACCGCTAACGAGGCTGCCGCTAAGCTTGCGAGAGAGAAAAAAGCTCCGTTCGTTTACCGCGTACATGAAACTCCTCCCGAAGAAAAGACTGAAAAGCTCCGCGAGATGCTTCCGAAAATGGGTATAGAGTGTCCGCAGTTCACCGAAATGAAGCCGTCTCACGCCGCTGAGATACTCGCAAGATCTAAGGATACCGAGTTCAGCGAGGCCGTAAATATCATGGTGCTGCGCTCAATGGCAAAGGCAAAATATTCTCCCGAGCCGCTCGGTCACTTCGGACTCGTACTCGAGGACTACGCTCATTTTACCTCGCCAATAAGACGATACCCCGACCTGGCGATCCACCGCATAATCACCGATATTCTCGCAGGCTACAGCTCCGATTGGCTCGCCAAAAGATACGAGGGATTTGTCTCTAATGCCTCGGAGCGTTCATCCGCTGCGGAAGTTCGTGCCGTTTCGATCGAACGTGAATGCGATGACTGCTGCAAGGCTGAATATATGAAGCCTCATGTCGGTGAAAGCTTCACAGGACGTATTTCCGGTGTCACCGAATCGGGATTCTTCGTTATGCTGCCCGATACGATCGAGGGAATGGTGCACATTCGCACGCTTCCCGAGGGAGAGTATGATTGTTCGCCGCCGCTCTGTCTTACCGAGAAGTTCAGCGGCGTGACATATAAGCTCGGTGCGGAGGTTCGAGTGCTCTGTACCGCAGTCAACGTTAGTGACGGAAAAATTGATTTTGCACTCGATGACGAAGATTAAACGGAGGGTTCGACTATGAAATATATCGGAAAAAAACTAACTATTACTATTGCTGTCGCCGCTATTTTATGTTTATCAGTCGGATGCAACAGCGTTGTTAGCAAATCATCCTCAACTGACGACAATTCGATTGGTCAGTCTGCCGATGAAAACAGTAATGAAGCGGAAAAGCCTCATCAGCCCGATCCTCTCGAGCCCACAAAGGCTTCAGAGACCGATGAAAGCGAGGCAGAAACAAAAGCTCCCGAAGAAACCTCTGCGCCTGTCGAGGAAGCCACCGCAGACCCCGATTTCAACGTGAATACAGACAAATACGGTGCAGTATCGTTCAAGCCGAGTCCTGATGCGACAAATGCTCAGCTCATAAAGGCAGGTCAGACTATGTTCGAGACCGCTTGCGAGTATGACTGGAAATTCCATGTCGGATGTCCCTATCCACTTGATTATCAGACATATGTCGAGAACGATCTCGGCTGGCAGTTCTTCCTTGTTACAGATCCCAACATAAAATCGCTCGCAGATGTTGAAGCTGATTATTTCCACGTTTTCAGCAAGTCATACGGCAGCGATCTCGATGAGCTGTATGTCGAGAAAAACGGCAGTCTCTATGCACTGGACGGAGCAAGAGGTACGGACGTTTTCTATGAGAGCTCAGTTATAACCTCAGTTAAGGAGCGTACAGTCGGAAAGGTTGTTTTCACCGTTGAAAACAACTACAGCGGAGATGATTTCGGCGATACTCCCCATACGGAGACCGACGAATTTATCGTTGAGATAGACGACAGCGGTTCATGGAAGGTCACGAAATTTGCTCTTCCCTATTAAACAATAACGGCGGTCATAATATAGAAGTTTGTGACATTTTTTTGCAGAAAAGTTTTTTGCCTCGCTTT
>DHYN01000095.1:0-2116 GCA_002414125.1 Ruminococcus sp. UBA5129
CCCGATACCGCCTCGATATTACTTACAAAAAGCAGATGCTATTACTGTGCGGAGTTACTTTTCAAGCAAAGCCTCAAGCTGTTCGAGCGGTCTGTAGCCAACGGACGAAGCTGTTACCTTTCCGTTTTTCATCACCACAACGAGGGGGATACTCTCAACTCCGAATGCCTGAGCAAGTCCGCCCTGTTCATCGACATTTACCTTGCCTACCTTGACCTTTCCCTTGTATTTCTCGGCGATCTCGGAAACGAGCGGTGAAAGCATACGGCACGGTCCGCACCATTCAGCCCAGAAATCGAGCATTACGGGAATGTCGGACTCGACTACCTCAGTGCGGAAATTTTCCGCTGTTACAACAATTTCACTCATGTTGAGCACCTCCGTCATTTTGATTTATAGTAGAGCATACAGTGGCAGAAGCCCTCGAAATCAGGATCGGCGATCTGTTCGCGGAACTCCTTGCACATGCACTTGTTTTCGGGTGTCTTCTCGAGTCGGCACGGACAATAGCCGTCCTTTTTCTCGAGTCCCTCCTTGATTGCTTTCACTATCTCCTTATCGGGATTAAGCGTAATTTTCATTTATACCTCCATTATCGGCGGCAGATATCTCTCAGCACAGCTCCTCAGCCATTGCCTCAAGCTGAGCCTCGTTAGCCTCGCTTACGGCAGCAGTGATCTTGACCGATGTTTCGAGCCATGTGATGTTTTTAGACTTCTCGAACATGCCCTTCATCACCTTTGCTGCCATCGGCGCCCATGAGCCGTTCTCGATGAGACCGATCGTTCTGTTCTGGTAATTGCGCTCGGTAAGGTTGTCTATGAACTGCTTCATGGTGGGGAAAATATCTGCGTTGTAGGTTGTTGTTGCGAGCACGAGCTTGCCGTATCTGAAAGCGTCCTCGACCGCTTCATGCATGTCCTCGCGTGCGAGATCACACAATACGACCTTCGGGCACTTATCGCTAAGCTTTTCTGCAAGCAGCTCGGCAGCCTTTTTTGTATTGCCGTATACCGATGTATACGCGATCATTACTCCCTCCGACTCAACACCGTAGGACGACCATGTGTTGTAGAGTCCGAGATTGTATTCAAGGTTCTCCGTAAGCACGGGACCATGGAGCGGACAGATGATCTCTATATCGAGTGCGGCTGCCTTTTTGAGCAGAGTCTGCACCTGTACTCCGTACTTTCCGACAATGCCGAAATAGTATCTTCGTGCCTCACATGCCCAGTCTTCCTCAACATCGAGCGCACCGAATTTTCCGAACGCATCTGCCGAGAAGAGCACCTTGTCCTTGCTGTCGTATGTCACCATTACCTCGGGCCAGTGTACCATCGGCGCGAACACGAATTTCAGCTCGTGAGCGCCGAGCGAAAGCGTATCGCCGTCAGCTACGATGAGAGTTCTTCCCGAAAGATCGGGATTTCCAAAATAAGCATTGAGCATATTGAGCGTCTTGCTGTTGAGCACTGCAACGGCATTCGGGAATGCGTCCATGAACCTCATGATGTTTGCCGAATGATCGGGCTCCATATGCTGAATGATTATATAATCGGGTGCGCGGTCGCCGAGAGCCTCGCGGATATTTCCGAGCCACTCATCGCCGAAGCGCGCATCAACGCTGTCGAAAACAGCGATCTTCTCGTCAACAACGGCGTAGGAGTTGTAAGCCATGCCGTTCGGAACATCAAACTGACCTTCAAAAAGGTCGATCTCATGGTCGTTAACACCGATGTAGATAATATCATTTGTAACCTTATTCATGATCTAAACCTCATTTCTGTCTTAATCAATTGTATTTCTATTATAACACATTTTAATAATAAAAGATGTGACTTTTGCAACAAATTTTTATTTGCCGCCAAGAATTTTTTTCCTGTACTGGAGCGCAGCCTGCTCCGTTTTATTATCGCCGAACTCATAATAAACGTGCCCCTTGAGAGCATCGGGCATATACTGCTGCTCAACGTAGTGGTTCGGGAAATTGTGCGGATAAAGGTAATTCTGTCCCACAACAGCAGCGCCCTTTCCGTCAAAATGCTTGTTCTGCAAATGGCGCGGAAAATCAAGCGCATCACAGCTTTCCGCATCAAATGTGTTATAATAGAAATAC
>DHYN01000095.1:2162-14504 GCA_002414125.1 Ruminococcus sp. UBA5129
GAGCCTCGGGCAGTCCGAGCTGGAGCGCCGAATCTACACACGCCTTTGTAACAACGATCGCCTGCGGATAGGCAAGACCGACGTCCTCGCAGGCAATACACAGAAGTCTGCGGCAGAGAGAGATTATGTCGCCTGCCTGAATGAGCCTTGCCGCATAGTGGAGCGCCGCGTTCTCATCCGAGCCGCGTATGGACTTGTGGAGCGCAGAAAGGATGTCGTAGTGCTGGTCGCCGTCACGATCATAGCGCATATTGCTGCGCTGTGAGAGTATTTTTAGCGATTCATCGGTGATGAGAACCTTCCCATCGGAGCGTTCGCCGCAGACAGAACAAAGCTCGGCGGTATTTATCGCCTTGCGCACATCTCCGCCGCAGCCGTACGCTATGAGTCTGCACGCTTCATCGGAAGCCTCCACCTCACTGCCGCTGTCCTCCGAAATCATGCGGAACGCACGCTTTACCGCAGGGATCAGGCTGTCCGCGTTGACTGGCTTGAACTCAAACACCGTGCTTCGGCTGATAACGGCGTTGTACACGGCGAAATATGGGTTCTCGGTAGTCGATGCTATTAGCGTTATATCGCCGTTTTCTATGTATTCAAGAAGGCTCTGCTGCTGTTTTTTGTTCAAATACTGTATCTCATCGAGATACAGTAGGATACCGTTTTCCGCTCCGAACGTGCCTATCTCCGCGACTACATCCTTGATGTCGGCGATCGAAGCGTTCGTGCCGTTGAGCTTATGGAGCGTCATATCGCAGTTTTCGGCTATAATGCGTGCGACTGTAGTCTTGCCCACTCCCGACGGACCGTAAAAGATCATATTCGGGACTGTACCGCTCTCGATTATTTTCCGCAGAGGTTTATCGGCTCCCAAAATATGCTCCTGACCGACCACATCATCAAGAGTTTTCGGACGTATCCTGTCGGCTAAAGGTGCGGACATTGACTTCACTCCTTAAATTTTTTTATCATATGACGGCGCAGAAAAAATTCAAGCTCTCTCACGCCATCGCAGGAACGCATATTAATGCCTATTTTCCGTCGGTTTGTTTTGATGATAAGAAAGGTCGTCCTGCCGTCGGATCTTTTATAAATACGCTGTATGTCGGAAAAATCAGCCGATCTGAATTTGAAAAAGTACCGATAGTAAATTTTCCGCTCGATAATATCGTATTTCACACAGAACCTGAATATAAAAAGCGTGAATATAATCCACGGAAAAAATATCGGAACTGAATACAGAATAAACATAGCATTCTTCACGATAATCGAACAAAATACCGGAAAAAAGCATACTGCTGCCACGGCGATCTTATCCGAGCCGTATTTTACCGTTCCGCTGCTTTTATATTGAATGACTTTTTTCTTGGATTTTTTCTTCTTGCTCATAATTAAAAGATAGGCGGNNTGTCCGCCTATAAACGCTCTGATCCAATTACTTGTACAGAGGGAACTTCTCGCAGATAGCAGTTACGCCTGCACGGATCTCGTCAGCCTTATTCTCGAAATCGGTTGCGCAGAGGTAGATGTACTCGGCGATCTTCTCCATTTCCTCAACGCCGAGACCCCTTGTTGTCACAGCGGGAGTACCGATCCTGATACCGCTTGTTACAAACGGCTTTTCGGGGTCGTTGTGGATAGCGTTCTTATTTACGGTGATGAATACCTCATCAAGTCTGTGCTCGAGCTCCTTGCCTGTGATACCGAACGGACGGAGATCAACGAGCATGAGGTGGTTGTCCGTACCGCCTGAAACGAGGTTGAAGCCTCTCTTCACGAGACCGTCAGCGAGAGCCTTTGCGTTCTCAACTATTCTTCTCTGGTAGTCCTTGAACTCAGGCTTGAGAGCCTCACCGAAGCATACAGCCTTAGCAGCGATAACGTGCATGAGCGGACCGCCCTGAGTTCCCGGGAAGATAGCGGAGTTGATCTTCTTTGCAAGAGCCTCATCATTTGTGAGGATGAGACCGCCTCTCGGACCTCTGAGAGTTTTATGAGTAGTAGTTGTAACGATGTCAGCGTAGGGTACGGGAGACTCGTGAACGCCGGCAGCAACGAGTCCTGCAATGTGAGCCATATCGACCATGAGGAGCGCTCCAACGGACTTTGCGATCTCGGAGAGTCTCTTGAAGTCGATAGCTCTCGGATAAGCGGAAGCGCCTGCTACGATGAGCTTAGGCTTGTTATCCTCAGCGAGCTTCTGAACGGTATCGTAGTTGATGGTCTCGGTATCGTCATCAAGACCGTAGGAAACGAAGTTGAAGTACTTGCCCGAGAGGTTTGCAGGCGAACCGTGAGTAAGGTGACCGCCGTCTGCAAGGCTCATACCGAGAACGGTGTCGCCAGGCTGGAGAACCGCAACATAAACGGCTGTATTAGCCTGGGCGCCCGAGTGAGGCTGAACATTTGCGTAAGCTGCGCCAAAGAGCTCCTTAGCTCTGTCGATAGCGATCTGCTCTACAACGTCAACGCACTCGCATCCGCCGTAGTAACGCTTTCCGGGATAGCCCTCAGCGTACTTGTTTGTGAGCACAGAGCCCATTGCAGCCATTACAGCAGGAGAAACGATATTCTCACTTGCGATAAGCTCGAGGTTTCTTCTCTGACGTGCAAGCTCCGCATCCATAGCTTCGCCGACGGCAGGATCATACTTAGAGATAAGACCGATCGAGTCCATAAGATCATTATACATTGGTTAAAGCACTCCTTTAAAGATAATTATAGTCTAATTATACACTAACTCATAAAAAATTTCAATAGCAAATCCAAAAAAATCTAAATAATTTGTATCTTTAAGGCAACAAAAAGCCTCGGAAGCGATCCGAGGCTTTGATCTATTCAATTTTAATTTCTAAGCGGCTTTCGGCGCTTAACTGACTTACCCTGTGGACTCACTCCTTTAAGATCAGATGTCGGGATATTTACCTATCCTTTTCATATTATCACATTCTTTCAGTGTAATTCAGTATATTAAAAACAAGTTATTCCATTGGAATTCACCTTTCAGCATTATTCGGGGCACGCCCGTATCAGTCAAAAGATCAACCTGCCATTGGTACCACCTTTTCTTTGATTATTTGATCGAGGAAAAAGTAATTATCTCATCGGAATCACCTTTCATTAAGATTTAGACATATCGGGTGTATCTAAAGACCAAAGGTCGAAATTTCAGATAATCCTGTATCTAAAAAGTGCTTTTTGGGAAGCCGTTTTATGTACAGCACTGCGTCCGCATTGTAATTCCGCCGTCATTCGTTTCTCACTGTTCCGAACTAAGCATATGCTTTACGTTCGCTCTTTTGTGGCATTCTTACTCAGCAAGCCCGCCGGCTTCCTGCTGCTTCTCTATTGTTTCCTCCATTGGACTCACGCACCTTTCCGCATTTCTTATTTACATTGAGCTAAACCTCAAACCAAGTAAACACAGCATTCGGATCTTGGATTCTTCTTTCCTTTTCCTTGGTTATATAATACCACACTTTTTCAAGAATGTCAATAGTTTATTTCAAACTTTTTAGAGTTTTTTGTGTATTTTTACATATTGTACAAAACCCGAATTATCGTTTTGTACATTTTAACAGTTCGGCGAATATTCTCCTCTGTGAAACATAACATATTGTTATAAGATAGCGCGATTTCATATATCACTGCAAAATACGATGCGATAAACCGTTGAAGCAATTTGTAAAAGTGCACGATTATAAATATGCGGTGTTGTTAAAATCGCACACTTTACCAAAATTTTCCTTACCCACTTGACAAATATTACAATGCGATGATATAATAAAGACAGTCAGAAATATATCTGATCTTTAGGGAGCTGTCTGTAGAGATAGCTCCTTTTCTGTTTTGATGAAAGGAGTGAGCGCCGTGGCTTCACAATCAGTAAAAATGGTTCTGAACGCTGAGGCTGATGCCGGTAAAATGCTCGCCGAGGCACGCAGCAAAGCGGATGACATCATCGCCGCTGCCGAAGCTGACGCAAATACCGGTGTACAAAAGGCTATCAGCCGCGCAAGAACCGATGCAGGCTCCATGAGGGAGACCAACTCCCGAAAGGCTGCCGAGTATGAGGCTTCAGTAAACGAAAAATACGCCGTCCTGCANNCAGGTCAGAGATAAAGCGGACAAAAATCTGTCAGCCGCAGTCGATGAGATCATCGGCAAATTCTTCTGAAAGCAGGTGAACGATAATGGCTAAGCTCAGAATGAAAAAGCTCGAGCTTATCGCACCGCTTACCNNGATCCGCACCGCTTACCGACAGCAAAAAGATCATTGAGCTTCTCCAGCGGCGCGGCGTAGTCGAACTCTGCCGCACCTCCGATGATGAGCTCGTCAGCACCGATACGACCTCCGTCATCTCGGAGTTTGAGAAGTTCAGGAGCATCGCCGCTCAGGCGCTCGAGATACTCAACAGAGTCTCTCCCGAGGAAAAAAAGCTCCTCGACAGCCTCTTCCCCTCCAAAAAAGAGGTCGGACTCGATGCTTTCGGTAAGGGTTCGCTTCAGCTCGAAAAAATTATGCAATCCGCCGCCGAGATCGTAAAGTTCGACCGCATTGTCAGCGAAAGCGAATCCGCTGCCGCTGCTCTCGCCGTAAAGGCAGATATGCTCCAAGGCTGGATCTCTCTCGATGTTCCGATGAACTACAGAGGTACTGACTCTGTCGCGTGCTTCATCGGCTCGGTACAAGGTACGGTAAGCTCCGCGGAATTTGAGGAGATGATCCCCGAATGCAGCGCGGAGGTGATCTCGTCCTCCAAGGAGATGTCGAGACTATTTATAATGTGTCTGCGCGAAAATTATGACACGGCAACCGAAAAGCTCCGTGATTCGGGATTTGTCCCGATTTCCGACCCCGAGGCGGATACGCCGTCCAACCTCATCGCCAAGTGCCGTGACGATATATCAATGCTCTCCGAACGAGCGGAGAAAGCTCGCGATACGATAAGAAGTTTGGCTGAAAAACGCCGCTCGCTCGAATTCGCAGTTGACTATCTGCAAATGCGCAAGGACAAATACGATGCCCTCAGTGCGGTATCATTCACCGGTTCGACCTTCGTCCTCACCGGCTATATCCCCGAAAAATACACTCAGTCGGTAGAAAAGGAGATCACCTCACGATTCATGGCTTCGATCGAATTCTCTGATCCCGACGACGATGAGGACGTTCCTGTTCTCCTCGAAAACAGCAGATTTTCCGCTCCTGTCGAGGGCATCACTGAAATGTACGCGCTTCCGTCCAGAAACGATGTTGACCCTACTCCCGTAATGTCGTTCTTCTATTACCTCTTCTTCGGCATGATGCTCTCGGACGCGGGATACGGCATACTCATGGTGCTGGGCTGCTCGATCGCTCTGGCTAAATTCAGCCTCGATGAAAAAATGCGAAAGACTCTCGTGATGTTCCGAAACTGCGGCGTTTCCACCGTGATATTCGGCGCACTGTTCGGAAGCTGGTTCGGCGATATTGTCCAAGTCGTCGGACGCGAGTTCTTCGGCAGGGAGATAGGAAGCATCGCACTGTGGTTCGAGCCGCTCGATGACCCCATCAAGCTTCTGCTGTACTCGTTTGCTCTCGGCATCGCTCACCTCTTCCTCGGTCTCGGCGTTTCGTTCACGATGAAGTGGAAAAGCGGTAAAAAGCTCGATGCGATCCTCGATACGATCCCCATTTACCTCACGATACTCGGTGTTTGTCCCGCTGCGGCAGGCATCCTCACCGATGTCCCCAAAGGTATGCAGACTATCGGTCTTTACGTTATGGCTGTCGGAGTAGCGCTTCTCGTGCTCACCTCGGGAAGAAGCTCCAAGTCGATCTTCGGAAAGCTCTTCGGCGGTCTTTATACGCTCTACAATACGGCAACGGGTTACCTCAGCGATATTCTCTCATACTCCCGTCTGCTCGCGCTCGGTCTTGCTACGGGCAGCATCGCCGGCGTTATCAACCTCATCGGTACTATGCCCGAAAATACCGTTGTCAAAGCAGTTCTCCTCATCGTTGTGTTCATCGTCGGACATACTGCAAACCTCGGTATCAACCTGCTCGGCGCTTATGTTCACACCGACAGACTTCAGTTCGTTGAGCTTTTCTCGAAATTCTACGAGGGCGGCGGCAGACAGTTTGACCCGTTTACAGTTAAAACAAATTATATAAAATTCAAGGAGGAATCTATCAATGAGTAGTTTAGGTCTTTCATTCGCAGTTTTAGGCGCTGCATTCNNNTTCGGCAAAGGGCGTCGGTCTCGTGGGCGAGGCTGCCGCAGGCGTTGTTTCCGTTGACCCGTCTAAGTTCAGTAAGGTACTCATCCTTCAGCTTCTCCCCGGTACACAGGGTCTTTACGGACTTCTCACCGCTATCCTTCTCCTCAGCCGAATCGGCATTATCGGAAGCGGAGCTGCCGAGCTCACTCTCAATCAGGGCATCATGTTCTTTGCCGCATGTCTCCCGATCGCTATCGTAGGTCTCTTCTCAGGTATAGCTCAGGGAAAAGCTGCTGCCGCAGGCGTCGGTATCGTTGCTAAAAAGCCCGAGCAGAGCTCCAAGGGCGTTATCATGGCTGCTATGGTCGAGACTTACGCTATCCTCGCGCTCCTCGTTTCCATTCTTCTTATCTACAATATCACCATCTGATTTACGAAAGGAGGCTCGATCATGACGGGAATCGACAAGATCCTGAATGAGATAAGCTCCCGCGGCAGAGATAATGCGGATGCAGTTATCGCCGCCGCAACGGCTAAGGCTGAGAAAATACGCTCGGACGGAGCTGCTAAGGCTCAGCAGACATATGACTCGCTCANNGAAACCGAACGCGAATATATGAATTCCTGCGCTTCGATCGAGGCTAAGGCTAAAAGATCAATGCTCTCATGCAGAGTCGAGTGCGTTGACAGGGCTGTAGAGGCTGTGAGAGAAAAGCTCGCGTCACTTGATGAAAAGACTTATTTCAAGCTCCTCACAGGTCTGTTCTCAAAGCATATCCACAGCGGAAAATGCACCGTAAGCTTCGGCAGCCGCGACCTCGCAAGAATGCCCGAGGGTTTTGTCGGTGAGCTTTCACAGATCGCCGAAAAGTCAGGCGCAAAGCTCACCGTCTCGGACAAAGCTGCTCCCGTAAGCAGCGGATTTATCCTCTGCTTCGGCGATATTTCAGAGAATTGCAGCTTCGACGCTATTCTCGAGGCTGAACGCGACAACGTCCGTGATACTGCCGCGGCAGTACTGTTTGCGTGAGGTGAAACGAATGAACGATACAAGCTTTGCAAACGCCGTTGCGGCTGTCCGTGCGGNNTTCTCCCCGCCGCCGACATCGACAGGCTGCTTGCAGTCTCAAGGAGCTCGGAGCTTGCGGACGTGCTCGTCTCTACTGGAAAATATTCCTCAGCCGATGTGTCCGATGTGAACGCGCTCATCGACAACGAGCTCGAAAAAACATGGGACTTCATCTGTGGCTATGCTCCCGACAGCGACGCACTCAGGATCATGCTCTACAGAAACGATTTCCACAACCTCAAGGCTGCGCTGAAATCACTTATTATGAACGCCGATCCGTTCAGATACTTCATCACGCCCACAAACCTCGACCTCGGAGAACTGTGGACCTGCGTGAGATCAAAGGACTTCTCCTCCCTGCCGAAGAATATGGCTGATGCCGCTGCCGAAACTTACAGCGTTCTCACCGAGACGCTTGACGGTCAGCTCGCAGATGCATATATCGACTGCGCTGCCCTCGATGCAATGCAGCGCGATGCCGCAAGATGCGGAAGTCCGTTCATGAAAAAATATGCCGACCTGATAACTGTCGGCTGCGATATCAAAACTGCCTACAGATGCGCTAAAATGGGCAAATCTCAGGCATTTGCGGAAAAGGCTGTCTGCGGAAGCGGCGAGCTTGACAAAGCTTCTGTTGTGAGTGCGTGCACACGCGGTACGGAAAGCTTTCTCTCGTGGCTCTCCTCAACGGCTTATTCGGAGGCTGCCGATATGCTCAGGGAGTCGCCTGCCGCATTCGAGAAGTACTCCGATGACCTCATCATGTCTCTCGCAGACGAAGCGCGTCTGAGCGCTTTCGGCATCGAACCGCTCGCTGCGTACTTCATCGCCAAGGAAGCCGAGATCCGCGATCTCAGGATCCTCGTGACATGCAAAGAATGCGGCGCTTCAAACGATATTATTACGGAAAGGATGCGGAGACTTTATGTATAAAGCTGCTGTTGTGGGCGACATTGAGAGCGTTTCCGGCTTTGCCGCACTGGGTCTCTCCGTGTTCCCCGTGAGCAATGCGGATGAGACCGCTCGACTCGTCAGCCGTCTTGCAAAAAACGATTTCGCCGTCATCTATATCACCGAGGCATGTGCCGCGATGATCGGCGATACGATCGTCAAATACAGAAAAAACAAGCTGCCTGCCATTATCCTTATCCCCGGTATATCGGGTAATACAGGCGACGGCATGAAAAATCTGCACGCCGCTGTCGAAAAGGCTGTCGGCTCTGATATACTTCGGAAGTGAGGTGCTTTTGTAAAAATGAGCAGTATTGGAAATATCGTCAAGGTCTCGGGACCGCTCGTCATCGCCGAGGGTATGCGTGACGCTAATATGTTTGACGTTGTGCGCGTGAGCGATCAGCGTCTCATCGGCGAGATCATAGAAATGCACGGCGACCGTGCTTCGGTTCAGGTTTATGAGGAGACATCGGGTCTCAGCACAGGGGAACGCGTTGAATCAACGGGCGAACCAATGAGCGTTGAGCTCGGTCCCGGTCTCATAGGCAGTATTTTTGACGGAATACAGCGTCCGCTTGATGAGATACGCCGTGTCTGCGGAAACAGTCTCAAGCGAGGCGTTGAAGTGCCGTCGCTCAGGCGCGATGCACAGTGGGAATTCACTCCCTCAGTCAAGGTCGGCGATATGCTCGTCGGCGGAGACATCTATGGTACTGTCCCCGAAACGGACATCGTTCTCCACAAGATCATGGTGCCGAACGGCATCAGCGGCAAGGTCAAGGAGATCAAGGAGGGTTCCTTCCGCCTTACCGATACCGTATGCGTTCTCGAAACGGAAAAGGGAGACGTGGCTCTCTCTCTCATGCAGAAATGGAGCGTCCGCAAGGGCAGACCATACAAGAAAAAGCTCTCTCCCGACATGCCGCTTATAACGGGTCAGCGTGTCGTTGACTGCCTCTTCCCCATCGCAAAGGGAGGCGTTGCTGCTATCCCGGGTCCGTTCGGAAGCGGTAAGACCGTCACTCAGCACCAACTTGCAAAATGGGCTGATGCGGATATTATCGTCTACATCGGCTGCGGCGAGCGGGGCAACGAGATGACCGANNCGCGGCAACGAAATGACCGACGTTCTCAATGAGTTCCCCGAGCTCATCGACCCTCATACAGGCAAATCTCTTATGGAAAGAACCGTCCTCATCGCCAACACTTCGGATATGCCTGTTGCAGCGCGTGAGGCTTCGGTATACACAGGTATCACGATCGCCGAATATTTCAGAGATATGGGTTATTCCGTTGCCCTCATGGCTGACTCGACCTCGCGCTGGGCTGAGGCTCTGCGTGAAATGTCGGGACGTCTCGAGGAAATGCCCGGCGATGAGGGCTACCCCGCTTACCTCGGAAGCCGTCTCGCTCAGTTCTATGAACGTGCAGGACGCGTTATCTCCAACGGTACCGAGGGCAGAGAGGGCGCTCTCTCGGTCATCGGCGCTGTTTCCCCTCCGGGAGGCGACATCTCCGAGCCCGTTTCGCAGGCTACTCTCCGTATCGTAAAGGTGTTCTGGGGTCTCGATTCGAGCCTCGCCTACCAGCGCCACTTCCCTGCTATCAACTGGCTCACAAGCTACTCGCTCTATGCCGATTCGCTCACCGACTGGTACAACAACAACGTTTCTCCCGAATGGATGAAGCTCCGCGGCAGGTTTATGCAGATCCTCGGCGAGGAAGCCGAGCTCAAGGAGATCGTAAAGCTCATCGGTATGGATGCTCTCTCGGGTACGGATCGTCTCAAAATGGAGACTGCACGTTCTATCCGCGAGGACTTCCTCCACCAGCTCGCATTTCACGAGGTGGACACATACACCAGCCTCAAAAAGCAGCTCTACATGATAAAGCTCATCCTCGGCTTCAATGACGAGGCATNNATGACGAGGAACAGGCTGCGATCGACAAGGGCGCTGACATCGAAGCTATCGCCGATCTGCCCGTGCGCGAGAAAATAGGACGATTCAAGTATATCCACGAGGACGATACCGATAGGGAATTCGACTCGCTCCTCACAGAGATCTCCGCTGAGATCGCAGATACGTTAAGCAAGGAGGAAGTCTGATGCCAAGAGAATACAGAACTATACAGGAAGCCGCAGGTCCTCTGCTGCTCGTCAAGGACGTGGAAAACGCAAGCTACAACGAAATGGCTGAGATCAGACTCGCAAACGGAGAACGCCGCCGCTGCCGTNNGCCGTGTTCTCGAAATAGACGGAAGCAATGTCCTCGTTCAGCTCTTTGAGAACGCAGCGGGCATCAATCTCTCCAACAGCAGCGTTGTCTTTTCGGGACGTCAGATGGAGCTCGGCGTTTCCGAAGATATGCTGGGACGCGTTTTTGACGGTCTCGGCAGACCTATAGACGATGGTCCCGAGATCATTCCCGAAATGCGCATGGACGTAAACGGAACTCCCATGAACCCTGTTGCAAGACGTTATCCGCAGGAATTCATCCAGACAGGCGTCTCCGCGATAGACGGTCTGAATACTCTCGTAAGAGGTCAGAAGCTCCCCATTTTCTCCGCGAGCGGACTTCCTCATGCTCAGCTCGCCGCTCAGATCGCACGTCAGGCTAAGGTTCGCGGAAAGGATGAGCAGTTCGCCGTTGTTTTCGCTGCAATGGGAATCACCTTTGAGGAGTCGGAATTCTTCATCAACAGCTTCCGCAGCACGGGAGCTCTCGACAGGACTGTCCTCTTTATCAACCTCGCAAACGACTCGGCTATCGAACGACTTGCCACCCCGAAAATGGCTCTCACTGCCGCCGAGTACCTTGCTTTCGAGAAAAATATGCATGTGCTCGTCATCCTCACCGACATCACCAACTACGCCGATGCGCTTCGTGAGGTGTCGGCAGCACGTAAGGAAGTTCCCGGACGACGCGGCTACCCCGGCTACATGTACACCGACCTTGCAACGATCTACGAGCGCGCAGGCAGACAGAATGACCGTGACGGCAGCATCACGATGATCCCGATCCTCACTATGCCCGAGGACGACAAGACTCATCCTATCCCCGACCTCACAGGCTATATCACCGAGGGTCAGATCATACTCTCGCGCGAGCTCTACAGAAAGGGCTGCAATCCGCCGATCGACGTTCTCCCGTCACTCTCGCGTCTCAAGGACAAAGGTATCGGCGAGGGCAAGACCCGTGCAGACCACTCCGATACGATGAATCAGTTGTTCTCCGCTTACGCCCGCGGCAAGGACGCCAAGGAGCTTATGGTGGTGCTCGGTGAAGCGGCTCTCACGCCTATCGACAAGATCTATGCGAAGTTTGCCGATGAATTTGAGAAGAAATACATCGATCAGGGCTTCGACAACGACCGCAGCATCGAGGACACACTCGCCGTAGGCTGGGAGCTTCTCGGACTGCTCCCGAGAAGCGAGCTGCGCCGTATCAGAGATGAGTATCTCGACAAATACTACCGTCAGAGGTGATGAGCTTTGGCAAGACTAAACGTTAATCCAACCCGTATGGAGCTTTCGCGGCTCAAGGTCAAGCTTACAAACGCAAGACGCGGTCACAAGCTCCTCAAGGACAAGCGAGATGAGCTGATGAGACGATTCATGGAAATGGTCAGGGAAAACCAACAGCTCCGCAAGGAGGTGGAGGAGGCTGTCCGCGAGGCTAACGCTCATATGGCTGTCGCAGGCTCGGTAATGCAGAGACAGCAGCTCGAAACGGCTCTGATGCTCCCTAAGCAGGAGGTCGAGCTTGAGATCGCCGAACAGAATGTCATGAGCGTGCGTATTCCCGTTTTTGAGGCAAAATTCCGCAGCTCCGATACAAACGATATTTATTCCTATGGAACCGCTTTCACCTCTACCGACCTCGATGACGCTGTTAAGGCTCTTTCCGAGGTTTTCCCCAAGATGATCCGACTCGCTGAGATCGAGAAATCCTGTCAGCTCATGGCTGACGAGATCGAAAAGACTCGCCGCCGCGTCAACGCGCTCGAACACATTATGATCCCCGATTACGAGGACACGATCAAGTTCATTACGATGAAGCTGTCCGAAAACGAGCGAAGCACCGCCGCAAGCCTGCTCAAGGTAAAGGATATG
>DHYN01000095.1:14548-24393 GCA_002414125.1 Ruminococcus sp. UBA5129
GGCGGTGCTGCCTTATTCATTTTTCTGTAGATTCAGAAGAGCGATACAAACACGCTCTAATGCTCGATCCTTACAAGAGTTTCGTTTCCGTTTTCATCAATGTCGTATATGTGCTTGTACGATTCTGTATGACTGTCATCCACATATTCATATTCCTCACGCTGAACTATTTCAGGAATCCCGTTTTTCCACTTATATATGTAAGCGCTTCGGGAACTGTCATAGCTTTTTAATGTTTTAGTATCGGGATAAGGATAAATATATTTGCCAATACCGTTCAGCTCCTGCCATGGGATATATGTCTCTGTTTCAGCGTCAAAATGATAATATTTGCAGTATGTCGTTCTTTCGGTTTCATCATGGTATTCCGGCAAACAAATATCATTCCAGCCGTCAAAATCAAAATCATACTCTCGTATATATTTTTCAGGCTCACGCACTCCGCCTTCCATGATAACTTTTTTACTGTAATCCTCTTTCAGATATTCAACATAGTCATACACCCGAGTATCGGGAATTGTTTGCACGATCTCACCATTTTTCAACACGTCAACAGACGTTTTGTTCACATGAAAATACCGCGGATAATCTATTGTTTCGAGAGTCCTATCATCGGAAATATCTTGTACCTCTCTTAGATATAGGATCTTCTCATTGTTTTCATCATATTTATAATGGTCAAGAATCCCATATCCGCTCGATAAATCGTAATCAAGAAACAATACCGGTATGGGTTTGGAGTCCTTCCATTTATAGTAATAGGTCGTGTCGCCGTAATAGCTGTAAAATTTTACAGAAATAGTTTTGTCACTTTGCTTATCCACAAGGAAGCTTTCACTTATTTCATTAAGCTCATCCCAATCAGTATAGGTATCGGTTATCGGATCAAAATGAAAATATCTTCCTTTCTTGAGAGCCTGACCGTATTTCTCATAATTAACAAAAATGTCATCTATACCGTCAAAATCAAAGTCGCATGCTGTAATATCAACTATTTCAGAAGCATTTTCAATATCCACATTATATTTTTCATTGTCAAGAGTAATCTCGACCCCATTTTCTGTTTTCTTTCCCGAAGCCTTTCCACTGCTTTTTGGCTCTGTCGGCTTCTGAACAGTTGTGTTTTCTGTTGCTGAAGCAGCTTCACTTGCCGCTGTATCGCTATCCGATACGAATATACGCTCCTTTTGTTCCGTGCATCCGCTAAGAATGACCGCACAGAATGTTAACAAAAACGCTTTTTTCATTTCCCCTCACCACCTTCTTTTTCTCTCATTATAACATATGCCTGCCAGAAAGTCAATTCTCCTATTCAGCAAAGCGCGATAGCTTCTCTGACGGAAAAAATGCCTCGATATAAATACCTTAGAACCGCACATAGCTTTGTCGGTGCTGCTTTCAGTCTGCTGAATGATCGTCACTCATGACATAAAAACTGAAACAAAATGCACAAAAGCACTTCATATAGTTGACGGGAACATAAAAGTAGGGTATAATTTAAGGTGACCTATAAAAATGTTTCGGCAGAAAAAACGGACAGGTGCGGCAATTGCTGTTTTTTCTCGTGAAGGTTTTTAACGGACGCTTAATAATTGGCTTATGGAAACGAGTTGGTAATAATGGATAAGTATACTAAGCTTGCGATCGCCCTCGATGAGCTGTGCGGACATTTACAGCAGGCAGGCGCCGACAGCTTCTCACGTGAGATCTCAAAGATCGCTGCGGAGTTAAGAGGCAGAGAATTCAGTCCCTCGCGCAGAGCGATGCTCAGGCGCATTCTCTCAAGCGAGATGCGTATCGGCGGCAAGGCGATAAACGAGCTTGACATGAGCGGTTTTTCGGCTGAGGGAGACATCGTCCCGTGGCTGAATTACCTTGACAGTCTCATCGGACTATGTGAGGAAACGGTATGATCGACATTCTTATCGTTGAGGACAACAAGGAGATCGCGGAGCTGCTCTGCGATTTCCTGCGAGCTGAGAACTTCACGGTCTCGGTCGCCGATAACGGAGAAAAAGCCTTGTCGCTGTACGGTAAATACGGCGCAAGGCTTGTCGTGTTAGATGTAGTGCTGCCGGGAATGGACGGATTTGCCGTCTGCTCTAAGATCCGCGAGCACAGCAATACACCTATCCTCATCGTCAGCGCAAAGACTGAGAAGGACGACAAGCTCAAGGGACTGATACTCGGTGCGGACGATTATATCGAAAAGCCCTACGATATTGACATTATGCTCGCGAAGATACAAGGTATCTTCAGACGGCGTTATGCACTCGATGAGATCACAGAGAGCGACCTGCGAATAAATAAATCTGAAAAGACCGTCAGCAAGGGGGGGATCCCGATAGATATGACTGCAAAGGAGTTCGAGCTGCTGACTCTTCTTATTGAGAATAAGGGCAGGACTTTGAACAAGGAGTACATATTCGGTCAGATCTGGGGAAGCGACAGCGACTCGGAGCTGCAGACCCTCACCGTACATATCAAGTGGCTGCGCCAAAAGATCGAGAACGACCCCAAGAAACCCGAGCATATCATAACAGTATGGGGAGTGGGGTATAAGTTCATATGAAGAGCTTTACACGTTTGTTTGCAGGAGCGCTGTTTCTGACAGCGGCAATATTCCTCATAACGAATATCACCGTCCCGAAAATCCTCGATGATGCATCGGGACGGCAGTACAGGGTGGAGATAAACCGAAAAGCCGCGGAGATAGCAGAAAATGGTCTTGACAGCGTGGACATCTCGGAGTGTACCTACCTGAACGGGATAGAGCGGGTCGGCGAGTCTGCCGCTGAAATATATGAGTCCGACAGCGACTATATGCTCCGCGAGATAGACGGTGAGACGTACATATTTTATTACAAGTACACAGGGTCAAACACGCATAGGATAACAGTCTGCGTGAATATTATCCTCGCAGTTATGTCGGCAGCGGTCATTGTATTGCTCATCTACCTGCGGAGCAGGATAATCAGTCCGTTCGAGCAAATAAAGGAGCTTCCCATAGAGCTTTCAAAGGGAAATCTGACGATACCCGTCAAGGAGAGCAAAAGCAGATTTTTCGGGAAATTCCTATGGGGTATCGACATGCTGCGCGAAAGTATCGAACAGCGAAAGCAGAAGGAGCTTGATCTTCAAAAGGAAAAGAAAACACTGCTGCTGTCACTCTCGCATGACATCAAGACGCCGCTCGGAGCGATCAAGCTCTATGCAAAGGCACTCTCCAAGGGACTTTATCAAGACAAGGCGAAACAGCGTGACATCGCGGAAAGCATCAACGATAAGGCATGCGAAATCGAGTCATATGTCAATCGGATAATCAGCGCGTCAAGAGAGGATTTCCTCAAGCTCGAGGTCAACTCGGGAGAGTTTTATCTCGATGACGTAATGGAGCGGATAGCGGCGTTCTATAAAGAGAAGCTGTCGCTGATCGGTACAGAATTCATTATAGAGGACTTCTCGAACTGTATGCTTTCGGGAGACCCCGACAGAACTGTAGAGGCGATACAGAATATCATTGAAAATGCCGTGAAATACGGTGACGGAAGGTTCATAAAGGTGAGCTTTTCCGAGGAGGACGACTGCCGCCTTATTGCGATCGGCAACAGCGGATGCACGCTTCCCGATATCGAGATAAATCACATTTTCGAGAGCTTCTATCGCGGCTCAAACACCGAAAACAAGAACGGAAACGGTCTCGGACTGTATATCTGCCGCCGGCTAATGAGTCTTATGGGCGGCGATATTTTCTCCGAGATACGCGACGGCTGGATGTACATCACGCTTGTTTTCGCGAAGCCGTAGTGCGCTCGGCGGCTGAGTAATACTATTCCTTTTCGCTGAGAATAATGCTTATCCTTTTGTTGAGAATATCGGCGATAGACTTGCCTGAGCTGCGGCTGTCGAGTGCCGCTGAGCACTCCTCCTGAACTATCTNNAGCAGGAGCGTTTATATACGGGTTTGCAGGGACACTGAGGATGTAGTCGCGGAGCATCTGCTTGTACTCCTCGGTTATCACGCACTTCTCGTTCGGATCATTCGTATAGATCTGGTGATTTATCGAGTAACGGAAGTCATCGCGCTGATCGTAGTCCTTGTCGAAGAGCTTTTTGAGGATCGGGATACCAATAGAGCCTGATTCATAGCTTTCACGGTTCTTGCGGTATTCAACAAGCTTGCAGACGAGCTCCCAAGCAGCCTCGGGATTGCTGCAGCTTTTGGTGATGCAGTTCATGAGGCACATCGGTGTAACGTATGCACCGCAGCCGTTCTCGGAGGGAAAACCCACAAAGGTGATGTCCTCACCCTGTGCAGAACCGTAGGTATCTTCTGCGAGGGCATGGTCAAATCCATTTATACAAATTTGATGTACGAGAGTTGTATCCTCCTTACCGTAATCAATTATCTCCTCCGATACATCCACCATAACGGGATTATCGCGGCAAAAGTCAAGAATATCGGCGAATTCGCTGTCAAAGGTACATTTTTTCGCATACGGATCGACATAGCTTTTCCAACTGCACCTTGTCATGTAGTAGAGCAGATCAGACTCTACGTAATTCCGCGTGAACTGCATATTCTCCGGCAGATCATTGAAGAACTTCATAGCCTGCCCGGGAGTCCAGTTTTCGTATTCCTTACCGACATACTTTGTCTTTGCGTAGGCAGTATCAATATAGTAGTGCTCCATCAGCGCAGGGATCTCTCCGTTGATAGTGAGTCCCTCGAGAGCACATTCGGTGAAGTCCTCACGCTTTAAAACGTCATACTTGTCCATGAACTCACTAAGATCAGCGAGGACTCCGCTGCGGAAGTATTTCTGTGTCTGGTCTGTGTCGATCAGAAGCATGTCGGGGATATTTCCTGTTATGAGGTCTTTTTCAAATTCCCTTTGGACCGCAGCATTATACACATTCTGATCCTCTACAGTGTAGAAATCGTAATCGGTTTTATCAACACGCTCAGTGTAGTCCACAAACTCGACCTCGATGTCCTTTGGCTTTTTGAACTGGTCATCGAACAGGCTGGGAGTGTAGTGGAGCACGCCTATCGTGATGATCGGCTTGCCGTCCTCGGTGAAGCGTGCCTCATTCTGCTTGAAGTCGGACTTGCCTGCGGACTCGTTCTTTTCCGAACAGGAGACAGTGCAGAGCATAGCGAGTGCGGATAAAATTGCAACAAAACGTTTCATATTATACCTCCAAAAAAGTGTTTCTGTAATATAGTGTTTTTTGGAGGCATAAAAGACGAACTCTGCAAATATTTTTTTAATTTAACTTAAGACAACGTCGCTCCTCCATTATTAGGCAGGGCGGCGATTATATTTGGTACAAGTATAAAAAAATTCCGATTTCACGAAACAACGTAAAATCGGAATTATTTGGTCTGAGTGACGGGACTTGAACCCACGGCCTCTACCACCCCAAGGTAGCGCGCTACCAACTGCGCCACACCCAGACTTGACGGGGTTTGATGAGCATTGCTCAATCAACGTATATTATTATATCACAATCTCACGAGCTTGTCAAGCTTTTTTTGAAATTTTTTTGAAAATTTTGCTGCCATGTATGGTATTGCAAAAAGGATTGACCTTTTTATGAATATGTGGTATAATATTATATCAGCGACAAACTTATCCTTTCCGAGGTATTTTCATTATGGAAGATCTTAAGCTTATAATTGCAAAAAACATAATAGACCTCCGCAAACGAGACGGTATCACTCAGGCTGAACTTGCAGAACGTCTCAACTATACCGACAAAGCCGTATCAAAATGGGAACGCGGAGCTTCTCTTCCGGATATAATCGTCCTGAAGGAGATAGCCGATCTCTTTAATGTTACGGTAGACTACCTTGTCAATGAGGAACACAAGTCTCAGGAAACAACTGCCGAACCGTCCGCGAACATTCACAGAAAATGCAAAAACCGCGGATTTATCACAGGTATGAGCATACTTCTTGTATGGCTCATCGCTGCGGTCGTATTTTTTGTCCTTGATTTCTTTGTTGACTCAAGATCCGCTCTTCTCGTCTTTGCCTACGCTGTACCGATCTCAATGATCGTTTGGCTGATATTCAACTCGCTTTGGTTCAATAAACGTCGCAATTTCATCATTATCTCCGTACTCATGTGGACTGTTCTCGTATCGGCTTATCTTTCGGTGCTGTGCTTTGGCAAAAGTCTCCCTCTTATATACATACTCGGTATACCCGGACAGGCGATCATAATCATGTGGTCGCGCATAAGAAAAAATCATTAGCCTCGTTTTCCCTGAAATCGAGGCTTCTCTTTAAAGGAGCAATATCTATGAACAAAAAAACTGCACTCGTCACAGGCGGAACAGGCGGGATCGGACGCGCTGTATGCCGCGCGCTTACATCTGACGGCTGGTTCGTTATAGCAGGATTTGCACATTCAGCGGAAAAAGCTGACGAAATGGTCAGGAACGCAGAAGCCTCGGCTGCCGTAAAAATAGATATTTCAGATACAGTCTCCATAGCGGAAGCAGTCGAGCTTATCGGAGGAAAGTACGGTGCGCCCGAGCTGCTTGTCAACAATGCAGGGATATCCGAAATTGACCTCTTTACGTCAATACCGCTTTCACGTTCGGACGATATACTAAACATAAACCTCCGAGGCACCATGAACTGCACGAGAGCCTTTCTAAAGGAAATGATACGGCAAAAGAACGGTTCTGTGATAAACATTTCCTCAATATGGGGAGAGGTCGGAGCTTCCTGCGAGGTAGATTACTCAGCCTCCAAAGCAGGGATCATCGGCTTTACAAAAGCGCTTGCCAAAGAAACTGCTCCATCGGGGATAAGAGTGAACTGTGTTTCTCCCGGCTTCATAATGACAGAGATGAACTCACATTTTTCGGACGACGATCTCGCATTAATAAAGGAAGATATCCCGCTCGGTTTATTTGGAAAGCCTGAGCATATTGCCGATGCGGTAGCCTTCATCGCTTCCGAGAAAGCTGAATATATCACAGGACAAGTGCTTTCCGTCAACGGCGGAATGGTCATATAGGAGGTTTAAAGATGAATTACGACAGTGAAAGACTTCGCAGGCAGATAGATTTTATTACCGAGATCGACAAACTCAAAAACATCTATCGTCAGACATACGTTCTTGGTGAAGATCGAAAGGAAAACGATGCAGAACATAGCTGGCACATTGCTCTTATGGCGTTTCTTCTTGCCGAACACTCAAACCAAAAGGTAGACGTACTCAAGGTCATAAAAATGCTGCTTGTTCACGACATTGTCGAGATAGATGCAGGCGACACCTTCTGCTATGACAGCGAGGGCTACAAGACTAAGGCTGACCGTGAGGAAAAGGCTGCGCGCAGGATCTTCGGCATCCTTCCGCAAGACCAGTCGGAGGAGTTCTACGGTCTATGGCGGGAATTCGAGGACGGCAATACCCCAGAGGCAGGCTTTGCCGACGTTCTTGACAGGATACAGCCACTCATCCTCAACTACACTAAGGACGGTATATCCTGGAAAGAGCACGACGTCTGCAAGTCTCAGGTCGAAAACAGATACGCCAAAACATCTTCATCATCGACAGACCTTACCCAACTCGCATTAAGCTTGATAGATGATGCTTCAAAAAAAGGCTGGTTAAAAAAGTAATACAGCAAATTCAACAAATTAGTCGTTTTATTTTAGTACAAATTCGCTAAACTTCTGAAAAAAGTGAAAATGAGGTGACAATTTGGATAAGCCATTGAAATTTCACGGAGTTTATGCTATATTATAGTCAATGTCAAAACTTTTTTTGTCGTTTGCTATAAAACTATAAAATTCTATTCTTTAAGAGGGGTAATTTCCGCATGAAAGAAAAAACTAAAGGATTCGTAACTCTTTTCCTTGAAAGGATCAAAGCGTTGAACGCAAAGCGCAATGAGAATACCGAAAGATTTCGCATACTGAATCTTATCCTGATGCTCATTTTCCCGACCTTCATCGTTTCGATGGCTGAGATAAATCAGGGAAAATACATTTCGTCATTTTTATCATTCATCATAAACAGACCAAGCGTCATGTTTTTCAATGTCGTGATCGCCGCTATACTTTTCTGTATGCTGCTCGCAGTCTTTAAAAAGGGCTGGATCGCCGTTCTCATACAAAGCTTTACCTACATGGCTCTGAGCATTACCGAGCTTTTCAAGTTCAATACAAACGGCAACCACCTTATCCTCTCGGATATGAAGCTGATAAGAAGCGTCAAAAGTCTCACCTCATTCGCCTATATCAAGATCACGCCGAGACTTGTGATATACATTGCAGTCGTGATGCTGTTCTTTGGTGTGGTATTCTATTTTAACCCAAAGCTCAGACTTCGCCCGATGAAAAGAGTCGCTGCATCGCTCGCTTGTATAGTTCCCTGTGCAGGCATGATAATGCTCCCCTCCTTTTCGGCGCCTGTTTACGCTTTCTTTAATCTCGATACAACGCCTGCTACAAACACATTCAAGCTCAACGAGAAGTTTTCAAGCAACAGCTTCCTCGCCTTTCTCGTTGAAACCGCTTCCGAGAGCTATTCAAACCGTCTTGTTGAACCCGATGACTACAATGAAGAACACATCAACAGTATCGTAAACAACATAAAGCCCAGCTCCGCAGAGGATTTCAACGGCGGAGTAAAGCCAAACGTTATTGTAATGATGAGCGAAGCTTTCGCCGATTTCAGAGCATTCGATCAGCTCAATGTCGATGACTCGTACTATGCGGGCTTCGATAAGGCAGTCGAAGAGGGTGCCGGCGGTGTGGCTATCTCACCTACTTATGCAAGCTGGACTGTCCGCTCGGAATTCGAGCTTCTCTTCGGACTCCCTGTCCGCGGTATCAATGATCCCAATATGCCTCAGCGTATTTTAGCCGACCGTACACAGCCTGCTCTTGCTCAGTACTATAACAAGTGGGGTTACAAGACCGCTTATGTTCACCCGTTCACAGGCTCGTTCTACAGCCGTACAAGAATTTACGCTCACTTCGGATTCGACAAAATGATCTTCGATGAGGACTTTGAAGTTCCCGTTGAACGCTACGGAACATATATTGACGATTCGACCGTTTTTGATCAGTTAACTAAGCTCCTCAAGGACACTGACGAGCCGATGTATATCCATACCACCACAATGCAGAATCACCAGCCGTACAATCAGGGCGAGGATCCGAATAACGAATTCGGAAACTACCTCCAGTGGATCGGTCATACCACCGAAAATCTCACGAAGTTCCTCGATACGATGCGCGAGCTTGACGAGCCAACTCTCATATTCTTTGTCGGAGACCACTTCCCCTCCCTCAAAGGCGGCTCGGGAATCTACGATCAGCTCGGTATGAACGGTGATAATTGCAGCGTTCTCTACGAGCAGAAGTATTTCATCTGGAGCAACTACGGCGCTGATCTTTCGGCTGTACCCGATGAGAAGGTATCGTTCTTCTATATGCCCTATGTGCTCATGGACATTATTGATGCTCCGCGTGATGAATTCATCGAGCTAATGTTTGAATACAAAGACAAGCTCCCTGTTTACTCATCGGATTACACTAATGCAACTTACCATGACGAGACACTTGACATGCTCACATATGACCGTGTTGTCGGCGATGCGCTCTCACCGTCACCTATCGTTGGGGAACTTGCTACAGAGCGTATGGAATAAACAGCATTTACTTTTATGTATGAAATATCGAGGCGGTATCGAGAGACTCTGCTGTCAAAAAGTGCAAATCTACACATTGTAACGTTACCGAGCCACGGAAAATGCCGTTCATGAGAAAATGAACGAGCTTGCGAGTGAACAACGAATGCGCGCAGCGTAAG
>DHYN01000095.1:24445-27536 GCA_002414125.1 Ruminococcus sp. UBA5129
GTTCAGCCAATTTTGAAGAATGACAACGAATACATCTCTTGGCACAAGATTCGGAAAAACAGACTCAGATAACCGTCTGAATACTGCATAAAAAGTAATTACTCTTTCCATGATAACCCTTGACAAACGCTCTTGTCAGTACTATAATATTATAGGGCGTATATGCTCTTATAACTATGTAACTTTTTATGGGGGACATTATGGAAATAATTATTGTTGGCTGCGGTAAGGTCGGAAGCTCCCTTGCGGAGATACTCGGTGCGACCGAACACAATGTTACCGTGATCGACCAGGATGACAATGTAATAAACGCGATCACTACATCCTTCGATGTCATGGGTATCACAGGAAACTGCCTTTCAACAAGCGTTCTCGATGAGGCTAACATCGACAAAACTCATATCTTCATTGCCACCACAGACTCCGATGAGGTCAATATCCTCTCCTGCCTGATGGCTAAAAAGCTTAAGGCACGCCACTGCATTGCTCGTGTCCGCAATCCCGAATTTGCCCGTCAGCTCGTCTTTATGCGTGAGGAGCTCGGCATAAGTATGATGGTCAATCCCGACCAGACGGCGGCTTACGAAATCGCTAAGATGCTTCAATACCCGACTGCTCTCAACATTGAATCGTTCGCCAAGGGCAGAGTCGATCTTGCCGAGATAAAGATCGCGGAGGGAAGCGTCCTCAACAACACAGCGCTCTTTGAATTACAGAGGAAACTCAATCTGAATGTGCTCATTTGCGCCGTTCAGCGCGGCGATGATCTCATTATCCCAAAGGGAGATTTCGTCCTCAGAACAGGCGACAATATCCATATGACCGCTTCTCACAGCGAAATGGTAAAGTTCCTCAAGACGATAAGCGAGACTTACCGCGAACGCCGCCTGAAATCGGCTGTTCTCATCGGCGGCGGCAGGATCTCCTACCACCTCGCAAAGCAGCTCTCGGAGACCGGCATGAAGGTCAAGATCATTGAGATCAACGAGAAACGCTGCCTCGAACTGAGCGAAAGTCTCAACAAAGTGGACGTTTCATGTGCCGACGGTACAGACCACGATATTCTCGAAGAGGAACGCGTTTTCGATGCCGATGCCGTTGTTACGCTTACTGGTATTGACGAAGAGAACATCCTGCTTTCGCTCCTTGCGCAGAAAAACGGCGTAAAGAAGGCTGTGACAAAGGTGTCGCGAATGTCGCTTCTTTCACTCTCGGACACTATCGGTCTCGGAAGCACTATCTCACCGAAAACTATCACCGTTAATCAGATACTCCAGTACGTTCGCGCCAAGCAGAACGGCGAGGGAAGCGGCGTTGTTACGCTCTATCGCCTCGTAAACGACCGCCTTGAAGCGCTTGAATTCGTCATCCGCACGCCTGCGGACTTCGTAGGTATTCCGCTCAAAAAGCTAAAGGTGCGTGATGACGGCCTCATCGCCCGCATCGTCCGCGGAAACGGNNGCTAATCGTTCCACGCGGCGAGGACTGCCTCAAGATCAACGACAGTGTAATCATTGTAACTACCAACAAGGGTCTCCATGACCTCAATGAGATCTTCGATTGATGAGGTATTGACATGAATTACAGAATGACACTATATATCATCGGTCAAATCGTCAAGATCGTTGGCATCATTCTTATCCTGCCGATCACTGTCGGTCTCATTTATCACGAATACGATGCGATCTACGCATTCGGCATCCCAATGGCGATACTTGTCGTGCTTGGTTTCCTGCTGACTTTCAAAAAGCCGAAAAACAAATCGGTTTTTTCACTTGAGGGCTTCGTAAGCGTTGCTGCCGCTTGGATACTCGTTTCGCTCATCGGCTCGCTTCCGTTTGTAATCTCGGGTGACATACCAAACTACTTTGATGCGCTTTTTGAAACCGTTTCGGGTTTCACCACGACAGGCGCAACGATACTCTCGGACATCGAATCGCTCTCGCGCTCGGGACTGTTTTGGCGTGCGTTCACCCATTGGCTCGGCGGTATGGGAATACTCGTCCTTGTACTTGCAGTAATGTCGAGCAACGACACCCGTACAATGCACATGATGCGTGCCGAATGTGCAGGTCCGAAGGTCGGTCGTCTCGTGACAAAATCGAGCGATTCCGCGCGTATTCTCTACGGCATCTACATTACCCTGACCGTTCTCGAAATGATAATGCTACTCCTCGGAGGAATGCCGCTCTATGACAGCATAATCCACGCATGTTCATCTGCCGGAACAGGAGGCTTCTCGATCTACTCAGACAGCATAGCTCACTACAACAGTCTCTACATCGAAATGGTTATCACCGTTTTCGTACTGCTTTTCGGTATCAATTTCAACCTCTATTATTTCCTGCTCATAAAAAAATTCTCGCAGGTTTTCAAAAATGAGGAGCTTAGAGTCTACCTCGGACTTGTCGCTTCAGCTACGCTCTTAATCACTATATCCGTCACAAAAATGTACGGCGGCTTCTTTCACGCACTGAGAAAGGCTTTCTTCATGGTCTCCTCAACGATTACCTCAACAGGCTTCGCAACGGCTGACATTACGAAATGGCCCGCGTTTTCGCAGTCTCTGCTCATCATGCTCATGTTCGTTGGCTCGTGCGCAGGGTCTACAGGCGGCGGTATGAAGATCTCTCGCTGGATCATCCTTGTGAAAAACGGTCTCAAAGAGATCAAATATGTCATGAACCCTCGTGCCGTAGTTTCGGTCAAAATGGACGGAAAGCCCGTTGAACAGGATGTTGTGCGCGGCGTAACGGCTTACGCTTCGCTTTTTGTATGCATCATGATGGCTTCTACCCTGCTTGTCTCTCTCAACGGTGGATACTCGGTTCAGGAATCGGCTTCCGGAGTCATCACCTGTATGAACAACATCGGCTTCGGTCTCGGACAGTTCGGTCCGTGCGGAGGCTTCGGTGACCTCAACTCGTTCTCGAAGGTCGTACTCAGTCTTGATATGCTCATAGGCAGACTTGAGATCTATCCGATCTTCCTGATATTTGCAGTCAGAGCTAAATAAATAATAAATCAGAATTTACAAGAGATAAAGTAGCAATTAATCCTGCTGAAAAATGATACCGAGCCACGGAGGATT
>DHYN01000065.1 GCA_002414125.1 Ruminococcus sp. UBA5129
CGATATTGCTTACATAAAAGTAAATACTGCTGCCGTGAAAATTTTCTCAAAAGCTATGGAAAAAAGCTTGGCTTTGTGTTATAATAAAGTGTATCAGTTTTTTACGGAGGCAGATTATGGATAAGAACACAGCAGAAAAAAGGATCGCGGAGCTTACGTCGCTCCTTGACAAATACACTTATCAGTATTACGTTCTCGATGCTCCCGAGGTCAGCGACTACGAATTCGATATGCTCATGCAGGAATTAAAGGCACTCGAGGGTGAGTTTCCCGAGCTTGTTCTTCCGACCTCGCCGACTCAGCGCGTAGGCGGTATCGCATCGGGAAAATTTGCAAAGGTCGAGCACGCAGTACAAATGGCGAGCCTACAGGACGTATTCTCATTTGAGCAGGTGGAGGCTTTCCTTGCGCGCTGTACGGCTGAGCTTGAATCGCCCGAATACTCCGTAGAACCCAAGATAGACGGTTTGTCGGTATCCCTTGAATATGAAAGCGGCGTACTCGTAAGAGGCTCAACGCGCGGAGACGGCTTTGTTGGCGAGGACGTTACCGCAAACATCAGGACGATCCGTTCAATACCGCTTAAGCTCGAGAACGCGCCCGAATTTCTCGAGGTGCGCGGCGAGGTCTATATGCCGCGAGATAGCTTTTTCGAGCTTGTGGAGCAGCAGGAGCTGAATGATGAGCAGCCTTTCAAGAATCCGCGAAATGCCGCTGCCGGTTCGCTCAGGCAGAAGAATTCCAAGATCACTGCGCAGAGAAAGCTTGACATGTTCATTTTCAATGTTCAGCAGTGCCGCGGAAGGGAGTTCTCCTCGCACAGTGAATCGCTCGACTATTTGCGCGAGCTTGGCTTCAAGACGATACCGAGCTATAAGGTATGCACGCGAAAGGACGAAATAATTGCGGAGATAGGACGTATCGGCGATGAGCGGAGCAGCTTTGCTTTTGACATCGACGGTGTTGTGGTCAAGATAAACAGTCTTGCGCAGAGGGACATTATGGGAGCAACCGCTAAGACTCCGAAGTGGGCTGTGGCTTACAAATATCCGCCTGAGGAGAAAGAGACAAAGCTTCTTGACATCGAGGTGAATGTCGGAAGAACGGGAGCTATCACCCCTGTTGCGGTGTTCGAGCCTATTCTCCTTGCAGGCACGAGCGTTTCGAGAGCAGTCCTCCACAATCAGGATTTCATTGATGAAAAGGATATCCGCAAGGGTGATATTATCCTTGTCCGAAAAGCAGGCGAGATCATTCCCGAGGTGCTCAGGAGCGTTAGCCATGAGGACGGCTCTGTGCCGTTCAAGCTTCCTGACAGATGTCCTGTATGCGGCGCGGAGTCGGTACGCGAGGACGGCGAGAGCGTACTGAGATGTCCGAACGTGCAGTGTCCTGCGCAGCTTCTGAAGAATATGATACACTTCGCATCGAAAAACGCCATGAACATTGACGGACTCGGCGATGCGAACATGAAGCTCCTCATAGACAGCGGAACAGTGAAGTCGCCTGCCGATCTGTACACACTTACAAGGGAGCAGCTCCTCGCGCTCGGACGATTCAAGGACAAGTCGGCTGAAAACCTGCTCAACGCCATCGAGGCTTCAAAGAATGCAGGAATGGAACGACTTATCCATGCACTCGGCATAAGAAATATAGGTCAGCGTGCAGCGGTCCTTCTCTGTGAGAGATTTCCTGATATTGACAAGCTGATGAGCGCGTCAAAGGACGATATAGCCGAGATAGAGGGCTTCGGAGAGGTTATGGCTGAGAGCGTGAGCAGTGCGTTTGCAGAGCCTCACCGCATAGAGCTTATCGAAAGGCTGCGCGAGTGCGGAGTTGTAATGACCTACGAGAGTGCGGCTCGCGAGGACGATCGTTTTGCAGGACTTACTTTCGTTCTGACGGGTACTTTTCCGACCATGAAGCGTGACGAGGCTAAAAAGCTTATCGAGAGCTTTGGCGGAAAGGTATCTGGGTCAGTGTCGAAAAAGACCGATTTTGTAGTTGCAGGCGAGGCGGCAGGCAGTAAGCTCGACAAGGCGAATGAACTCGGCATAACGGTGCTCAGTGAGGCTGAGCTCATCGAAAGGACAAGATAGGGAGGAATTTTTATGCAGTATATCTGTTACCCAAAATGCACCACGTGCAAAAAAGCTCAGGCGTGGCTTGAGGAGCATGGGATAGATTTCGAGCTCCGCGACATAAAAGAAAACAACCCCTCTTACGAGGAGCTGTCGGAATGGTACAGGCTCAGCGGACTGCCGCTGAAAAGGTTTTTCAACACCAGCGGACTTCTCTACAGATCGCTGGAGCTAAAGGAAAAGCTTCCCGAAATGACTGAGGAGGAGCAGCTCAGGCTGCTTGCTTCGGACGGAATGCTCGTAAAACGTCCGATAGCTGTTGACGGCGAGACAGTTCTCGTCGGCTTCAAGGAGCGGGAATGGGCTGAGCTGATAAAATAATACCAAAAAACGGAGTCGTATCATCTTACGGCTCCGTTTTTGTGGCAGTCATTGTGCGGTGTTGTTTTATGCGGTTGAAGCGGCAAGGCGCTTTTTTTTGCGGTAGACATGCAGGAACACTGCAAGCTGTGTGATGAATGTGAGCGTCCAAGAGATAGTATACGAAATGTATAAGCTTTCGGGAGAATGATACTGCTCCGTGCGAAAGACGGTGTATATCCAGAGGATGCGGAATCCGCAGACGCCGAGAACGGTGATAGCCATAGGCGAGATCGAAAGACCCATTCCGCGGATGAGTCCTGTAGTGACGTCCATGAGTCCGCAGAGAAAATATGGGATGCAGATATAGGCGAGTCTTGTAACGCCGTATTTTATTGATTCGGGAGAATCGGTGAGATAGATACCGAGCAGCGGACGGGCAAAGGAGTAGGCGAGAAGTCCTGTTGAAAGACCCGCAATAAATACGCTTGCAAGCGCGATCTTCATAATTTTGCCGATACGGTCGTACTTGCGCGCACCGTAGTTCTGTCCCGTGAAATAGAGCGTTGTCTGGTGGAAGGAATTCATAATTGTGTAGACAAAGCCCTCGATGTTCATCGCAGCCGAATTTCCGTTGAGGACGATCTGTCCGAACGAGTTCACCGACGACTGGATTATGACGTTTGAGACAGCGAAAAGCGAGCCTTGTATACCTGCCGGCAGACCTATTCTGACGATCTTGAGGAACTGCTTTCCGTGTATACGCATTTTACTCGGAGTAAACTTGCATGAATCCGTGCGCTTCATCAGTGCGTAGATAACGAGCGCTGCGGAAACCGTCTGTGAGATAACTGTTGCAGTCGCAACACCCTCAACATCCATACCGAGAGCGCTCACGAAGAAGAGGTTGAGCAGCACGTTTATTATGCCTGCCGCTGTGAGGTAGTACAGCGGACGCTGCGTATCGCCTGCCGCGCGGAGTATAGCCGCGCCGAAGTTGTAGAGCATCGAGGGAGTCATTCCGATGCAATATATTCTCATGTATGTAGTGGAGAGCGCAATGGATTCCTGTGGAGTTCCCATAAACCGCAGAAAAGCTCCTGCGCCGCATATCCCGATCGCCGTGAGTATGATACCGCAGACTGCTGCCGTCGGTATAGCCGTGTGGACGGTCTTGCTGATGTCGCGGTCGTGACTTGCACCGATCGCGTGTGCAACGGTGACTCCTGCGCCGACCGAGAGTCCTATGAACAGATTCACGATGAGGTTTATGACAGCTCCCGTAGCGCCGATCGCGCCGACAGAGACGCTTCCGCGGTATCTTCCGATCACCACAAGGTCGGCTGCATTAAAAAGAAGCTGAAGTATGCCGGTGAGGATTATCGGTCTTGTATAAAGAATAAACTTTTTCAGAAGCGGACCCTCGCACATGTCCGTCGATGATGACTTCATATTATCACTCCATTTTTTAGAGATACTTATTATATTATATTCTTGGAGACGAAAAAAGTCAATTTTTAAAATATAGGAATTTACCAAACTGATTTGTTAGTTTTTGTGCATTATGTCGAAAGCTATATATAAATAACACCGCACAGAGCCTGTGNNCGGCGGTGTTGTCTTTGGAACGATTATTTGATTCTTTCTTTGATATAGCTCTCGATGAAATCGACAGTCCTTTCGATGCCGAGTCGTGAACTGTTCACACAGAGATCGTAGTTTCTGGAGTCGCCCCATTTGCCTGCGCAGTAGGAGTTGTGGTAGTACTTACGCTTTTTGTCCTTTTTCTCCATCAGCGCCTCAGCCTTTTCCTTGGAGATGTCCTTTATCTTCATGATACGCTCAGCCTTTACGTCCTTATCTGCGAGGATAAAGAGCGAGATGAGAGAAGGATAATCCTTCAGCACAGTTTCCGCGCATCGTCCGACAACTACGAACGATTCGCCCTCTGAAGCCTTTTTCTTGAGAATGTCGAACTGCATCTGTGCGATGTGTTCTTCGATAGAATTGCTGTACCCTCTGACCGTTCTTGAAACGATCCTGTGCTTGGGACGCTCGTTGTACTTTTCGATGACGTCGGCGCTGAGTCCGAGTTTATCGGCAAGCTCGGTGATGAGGTTGTCGTCATAAAGCGGAATGTTGAACTTTTTTGAGAGAGCTTCGGCGATGACGTGTCCGCCGCTTCCGAATTCTCTTCCGACTGAAATAATAAGCTGTTCCATTGTGAAGCCTCCTTTATTACATCTCGACGCCGCCGCAGTAACGGACGAATATGTAGAGCATCGAGACAGTGATAACGATTACGGTTGCAGGTGCAGCCGTCTTGCAGTATCTTCCCCAGCCGATCGGATGACCGTTCTTCGCAGCGATAGAGGTACCCACTACGTTTGCCGACGCACCGATAGGAGTTGCGCTTCCGCCGATGTCCGTACCCATTGAGAGCGTCCACGCGAGAGCCGAGAGCATCGGATCATTTGTACCTGCGAGGCTCTTTATAATGGGAAGCATCGTAGCCGCGAAAGGAATATTATCAACGAATGCGCTTGCGACAGCGGAGATCCAGATAATAACTGCTACCATAACATAGATGTTGCCGCCGCTGATCCTGCCGATGAACGAAGCGATCGTCTCGAGAATGCCGGTCTGCTCAAGACCTCCTACAACAATGAAGAGTCCGATGAAGAAGAGGAGGGTCTTGTAGTCTACCTTTTTGAGAAGCTCGAGGGCGCTTTTTCCTGCACAGATGAGCGTTATAATGGCTATGACTGTACCGATGAAAGCAACGGTGAGTCCCGTAGCCGAGTGCGAAACGAGGAGCACTACGGCACATGCAAAGATAATGCAGCTTATGATGAAATCCTTTTTGTTGGTGATAGCTTCCTTGGGGTCGGGTATCGAGGAAACGTCGATATTTCCGTCACATTTTGCAACGATCTCCTTGCGGAAAACGAGATAGAAATAAAGGACGATGAACACAAGGCAGATACCTGCAACGAGACCCGTATTCGTAAGGAAATCAAAGAACGAGTAGCCGAGACCTGTACCGATGATGATATTGGGCGGATCGCCGCACATCGTAGCCGAGCCGCCGAGGTTCGCACAGAACACTTCGGAGAGGATCATCGGAACGGGATCGATCTTGAGGAGTCTTGCAAGCTCTACCGTAACGGCTGCAAGGAAGAGGATGACTGTGATGCTGTCAATGAACATAGACAGGACAGCCGACATTATCATGAAAGTGATGAAAAGCGGTATTGGCTTGTAGTTTACGAGCTTGGCGAGCTTGAGACAGAGCCATCTGAAGAAGCCTGCCTTAGCCATACCTTCTACCATTACCATCATACCGCCGAGGAAGATGATAGTTGCCCAGTTGATCCCCGTTGAGGATTCGCCGCCCTCACCCGAGACCATCCAGAAATCCTTTGTGATGATGTTTTTTACATTGAGCGTTTCCCAGAAAGCGCTCGAGCTGTGCATAGCGACGCCGAAAACCAGTATCATGGTAAGAGCTCCCGAGCCGAGAGTTACCCACTGCTTTTCGATCTTTTCCGTGACCATAAGGATGAACATGACCACGAAGATCGCAACTGCAATGATCTGTGCTGCCATAAAAATACCTCCGTGAAATTTATTGTACGCATAAAACGACAAAAAAACTTATAATGCGGAAAAATCCGCCTTTGGTATTATAGCACATTTGCAAATTGTGTTCAACCAAAATTTTGGAGGTTTGGCAAATTCGTAAGATGAAGTCTGTGTTTTAGTCTGTCGGACAAATTTTTTGTGATAATTCACCACTTCTTAAAGCTATTATAACATATAAATAAAAATTTTTCAATAGTTTTTCAATGATTAACTAACGATTTTGGAAAAAGCAACAATTAAATCCTGCTGAAAAATAAATTTCACGGAGGTATTTTTATGGCAGCACAGATCATTGCAGTTGCGATCTTCGTGGTCATGTTCATCCTT
>DHYN01000002.1:0-165 GCA_002414125.1 Ruminococcus sp. UBA5129
ATATCGAGGCGGTATCGGGAGGCTCTGCGGTTAAAAAGTGAAAATCCACATATGTTGCGTTACCGAGCCACGGAATGTTCCGCGCAGGTAAAAGTGAACGAGCTTGCGAGTGGATAACGTGACGCGCGCGGCAGCTTCGCCGTCCGAACCCTCCGCCAAAGGGAT
>DHYN01000002.1:208-3947 GCA_002414125.1 Ruminococcus sp. UBA5129
AATTTTGGAGGAACGGCAACGAGTTAATTTCTTGGCAAAAATCCAAAACAAAGATTACGATAACGTCAGCATATTACATAAAAAATAAATGCTGTTTCCGTGATTTCTTCATTTTCAGGTATTGACAAATTGTATTATTTGTTGTAAAATAATATTTGTATATTTATTTCTGCAAATTGGCAAAGTCCAAAATAACCCAAAAAGGCGGTAAACAAATGAGTTTTCTTAACAGAATCTTCGGATCGTACAGCACAAAGGAGCTTGCTCGTATCGAACCTATTAAAAATAAAGTCCTCGATCTTGATGAGGAGTACCAGAAGCTCTCCGATGCAGAGCTGAAGGCAAAAACTCCTGCTTTCAAGGAGAGACTCGAAAACGGTGAGACCCTCGACGATATTCTTCCCGAGGCTCTTGCTACCGTCAGAGAGGCTGCATGGCGTGTTCTTGAAAAGAAGCCCTACCCCGTTCAGATCATCGGCGCCATCGTTCTCCACCAGGGACGTATCGCAGAGATGAGAACAGGTGAAGGTAAAACTCTCGTTGCCTGCGTTGCTTCATATCTCAATGCTCTTTCCGGCAAGGGCGTTCATGTCGTTACCGTAAACGATTACCTCGCAAAGACTCAGGCTGAGGAAATGGGCAAGGTGCTCAGATACCTCGGTCTCACTGTCGGCTGTATCCTCCACGGACTTACAAACGATCAGCGCCGTGCCGCCTACAACTGCGATGTTACATACGCTACAAACAACGAACTCGGATTCGATTACCTCCGTGACAATATGGTGATCCATAAGGAGGAGCGCGTTCAGCGTGAGCCCAACTTCGCTATCGTCGATGAGGTAGACTCGATCCTCATTGATGAGGCTCGTACCCCTCTTATCATTTCGGGAAGAGGCGACAAGTCTACGGAACTTTACACCATCGTTGACAGATTCGCAAAGACTCTCTCATCCACTACAGTTGTCGAGATCGACGATAAGCAGGATCAGGATGAGATCAACGATACTGCCGACTACATTATCGACGAAAAGGCAAAAACAGCTACCATTACCCGCCGCGGCGTTAAAAAGGCTGAGGAAGTGTTCAATATCGAGAACCTCATGGATCCCGAAAATATGACCCTTCTCCATCATATCAATCAGGCTATCAAGGCTAACGGAATCATGAAGAACGAGATCGACTACGTTGTTCAGGACGGCGAAGTCATCATCGTTGACGAGTTTACAGGACGTCTCATGCTCGGAAGACGCTTCAACGACGGTCTGCATCAGGCTATCGAGGCTAAGGAGGGCGTTAAGATCGCCCGTGAGTCAAAAACTCTCGCTACTATTACATTCCAGAATTTCTTCCGTCTCTATACAAAGCTCTCCGGTATGACCGGTACGGCTATGACCGAGGAGGACGAATTCAAAGAGATCTACAAGCTCGATGTTATCAGCATCCCCACTAATAAGCCCGTTATCCGTATCGACCACAACGATCAGATCTTCAGCTCGGAAAAAGGCAAGTACCTCGCTATCATCAACAAGATCTGCGAATGCCACGAAAAAGGTCAGCCTATCCTCGTTGGTACTATCTCTATCGAGAAGTCGGAGCTCCTCTCCGCTATGCTCAAGAGAAAAGGCGTAAAGCATGAGGTGCTCAACGCAAAGCACCACGCTAAGGAAGCCGAGATAGTTGCACAGGCAGGTAAATACGGCGCTGTTACGATCGCTACCAACATGGCAGGCCGTGGTACAGATATTATGCTCGGCGGTAACGCTGAATTCCTTGCAAAGGCAGAGATGAGAAAGCGTGAGATCCCTGAAGAGATCATCAACGAGGCTATCGGCTTTGCCGATACCGAAAATCAAGAGATTCTCGATGCAAGAAAGCTCTACCGCGACCTCTATGATAAATTTAACGCTGAGGTAAAGGAGAAAGCCGTTAAGGTAAAGGATGTCGGCGGTCTCTATATCCTCGGTACAGAGCGCCACGAGTCAAGACGTATCGACAATCAGCTCAGAGGTCGATCGGGACGTCAGGGCGACCCCGGCGAAAGCTGCTTCTTCCTCTCAGTTGAGGACGATCTCATGCGTATTTTTGCAGGTGACAGACTCGAAAACCTCATGAAGACCTTTAACGTTGAGGAAACTCAGCCTATCGAGGCAAAGATGCTCACAAAGATCATCGAATCCTCACAGAAGAAGGTCGAGGGAAGAAACTTCAGCATCAGAAAGAACGTTCTCAACTATGACGACGTTATGAATACTCAGCNNTCTACAAGCAGCGTTCACAGGTGCTCGACGGAGAGGATCTTCACGAAACTATCCTCGGCATGATCTCGGATCTCGTTACAAGCTCAGTCGAAAATTATATCGGCGAGGAGGATGCAAGAGAGGACTGGAATATGGTCGGACTCAAGGATCACTTCCTCGGTTGGATACTCGCTCCCGAGGATCTCGAATTCTCCGAGGAAGAGCTCTCTAATGTGACAAAGGCTGAGATCATCGAGACTATCGAGAACAAGGCTAAGGAGATCTATGCTGCAAAGGAAGAGGAGTACGGTTCGGATGTCGTAAGAGAGCTTGAGCGCGTTGTTCTTCTCAAGGTCGTAGATACAAAGTGGATGGCTCATATCGACGATATGGACGAGCTCAAGAAAGGTATCTCCCTCCGTGCTTACGGTCAGAAGAACCCTGTTATCGAATACAGATACGAGGGCTTTGAGATGTTCGACGCTATGGTCGAGTCTATCCGCGAGGATACAGTGCGTATGCTCCTCACTGTAAAGCTTCAGAAGAACGCTATGCCAGAGCGTGAACAGGTTCAGAAGCCCGATGCCCCGAATGCAGGCTCGGGTGACGGAAGCTTCACTGAAAACGCTCGCTCTAAAAAGGTCGGGGACAACGATCCGTGTCCCTGCGGCAGCGGCAAGAAATACAAGAAATGCTGCAAAAATAAGTAATACAGTAATTTGCACCCTGTCTCATAGGCAGGGTGTTTCGTTAAGGAGTGTTTTTTACGAAAGGTTACAGTGTTTTTGCACGATATTACGATGAACTTACAGCTAATATCGACTACCCTGCCCGTGCGGAATATTTCAATGAGATCATAAGCCGATTTAAACAGACTAATGGAAATATCCTGCTCGACCTCGCGTGCGGCACGGGAAGCATCTGCGAGGAAATGGCTCGGCGCGGATTCGATGTGATCGGTGTCGATCTGTCTAAGGAAATGCTCGGGATCGCTTTCGAGAAAAAATTTGACAGCGGTCTGCCTATACAGTATCTATGTCAGGATATGAGGTCGATCGACATGTTCGGAACGGTCGATGTAACATTATGCGCGCTCGACAGCATCAATCACCTTGATTCGGCTGATGACGTGCGTAAGGTGTTTGAACGCGTCCATCTGTTTGCCGAACCGAACGGACTTTTTATATTCGATGTGAATTCAATTTACAAGCACAGACAGATCCTCGCAAATAATACTTTCACTTATGAGACGGACAACGTCTACTGCATCTGGGAAAACTCTCTCGACACGGCAACAGATGCGGTGAAAATGGATCTTGTGTTTTTTGAGCTTGAGGAAAACGGACTCTACTCGCGCAGCTCGGACAGCTTCACCGAAAAAGCTTATTCGTGTGAGCTTATCGAGACTATGCTCAAAGAGTGCGGATTTGAGATACTTGGAAAATACGGCGGCGATACGTTTGAACCGCCTCACGATACAGTGCTTGTAAATTGAATTCACA
>DHYN01000002.1:3970-4967 GCA_002414125.1 Ruminococcus sp. UBA5129
ATATCACAAACGACGGCTCGGCATTTGCTGCCGTTCTCGATGCGAGGGATATAGTTTCGAAGATAGAGCGTATCCATAAAAGCTCTGCTGTCGTAACAGCAGGGCTCGGCAGACTGACTATCGCGGCTTCGCTCATGGGATATATGCTCAAGGGTGAGGATGACAGCATTACGCTGCGTGTCGATGCGGATGGTCAGACCGGACTCCTTGTCGCTATCGCAGACAGCCGCGGAAATGTTAAGAGCAGTGTGAATAATCCTGTGGTCGAGATACCTCTCAATTCTCAGGGAAAACTTGATGTTGCAGGAGCTGTCGGAAAAAACGGCACGCTCTCGGTAGTTCGCGATCTCGGTCTCAAGGAACCATATGTCGGCGTTATCCCACTCGTTTCGGGTGAGATCGCCGAGGACATAGCAAATTACTATGCTTCAAGCGAACAGATACCGACTGTATGCAGTCTCGGAGTTCTCGTCAATCCTGATCTTACTGTAAAAGCGGCAGGAGGCTTCCTCATTCAGCTACTCCCCTTTGCTGATGAAAAATGCATTGATGTTATCGAGAAAAACATCGCAGGCATCAAGCCGATCTCGGCTATGCTCGATGATGGAATGACTCCTGAACAAATAGCAATGCTTCTCCTCGATGGACTTGACCCCGAACCGCTCGACTCCGCCGATCCGGTGTACAAATGCGATTGCAGCCGCGAACGGACGGAACGAATCCTCATCAGTCTCGGCGCTAAAGAACTCCAAAGCATCGCCGATGAGGAGAACGATATTTCGGTTGACTGCCACTTCTGCGGCAAAAAATACGATTTCACTGCCGATCAGATACGCGGTCTCCTTGGAAAATGCAAGTGATATTAAGCAGGCGCAATGCCTGCTTTCCTTATGCACGGATTTTTTTAACTTTGGTCTTGACAAATCCCGTAAATTATGGTATAATGATTATCGTTACAGAGACTCTGTAAAATAAGCGGATATGGCGGAATAGGCAG
>DHYN01000002.1:4991-22332 GCA_002414125.1 Ruminococcus sp. UBA5129
CAACTCCTGTTATCCGCACCAACGGCAAAGTTACGAAATGTAATTTTGCCTTAAATTTTATAAATCTAATTAAAAGGAGATAGTTGTTTGAATAAAAATAACAGACCTGAGATAGTAGCGTAAACAGGAGGTTTGCGAATACATTCTCACACAAACCTCCCGTGTTGCGTCAACAGCTTTCAGGAGGAAAAATAATGAATAAAAATGACTATATTATCCGATTGGAGACGCCAGCCGACTACAGAACTGTAGAAAATATCAACCGTGAGGCGTTTTGGAATTTAAGCGTTCCCGGAGCTAATGAACATTACCTTGCACACGTTATGAGAGACCACGCTGATTTCATTCCTGAACTTGATTTTATAATCGAGGTCAACAGAAAAATCATAGCTAACATAATGTATACAAAATCTAAACTCGTTGACGAATCAGGAAAAGAAAAAGAAATTCTTTCCTTTGGTCCTATTTGTGTTCTGCCCAAATATCAGCGTATGGGCTACGGCAAAATCCTCATTGAACACTCTTTTGCAAAAGCAGTTGAAATGGGTTATGATACGGTTGTGATTTTCGGAAATCCGGATAACTATGTATCCCGTGGATTCAAAAGTAGTTCCAAATACAACGTTTGTCTTGATGGCGACATCTTCCCTGCGGCACTTCTTGTAAAGGAACTTCGTGAAGGCGTACTCGACGGTAGAAAATGGTATTATCACGAAAGTCCCGTTTCGGAATTGCTTAATGATGAGGAAAAATTCAAACTCTTTGATGCAGAATTCCCACCAAAAGTCAAGGAATGGAAGCCAAGTCAGGAAGAATTTTACATTCACTCCCATTCAGTTATCAGACAATAACAGATAAAGTTAAGTCGACAGCTTTTTNNAAGCCGATTACGTCGTTTGAAACAATATAAACCGCTTCACTATTTTCAAAATCCCCATTAAATTCAAATCTCACATCAAGACTCTTATCCTCATTCTGATGTACAAAAATTTGTTTTACAAGTATTCTGAGGTTTGCATCGCTGATTTTGCTTTATGATAAAGTATCTTTGAGTAAATCCGCTGTACTTTTCAGATTATCATGTTTTTGTCGGCTTACATATCGTCCATATACCACCCTAATTGTTCCTGCTCCTCTTCATCTTCGATCTCATCATCCTGAACATCGTCTGCTTCAGCAAACAGGTTTTCAAACGACGTAATCGGCTTCTTGGTATGTTTGCCTGCATATAATGAAAGCGGATTCAAGGGATTTTTCAAACGTTTATTATAGAAATACAGCAAAGTCTCAGCAAAACCAAGCGAACCGCCCTGCCGTTCTTTGGCAGAACGAGTTATCTCTCTTATAGAATGATCTCCGAGTTTTTCTTTGAAAATATCATCACGTATGCTATCACCATAAGCATGTATTATTCTTGCAACCGCATTCATCATATTAGCAGAAAACGAATACATATCGCCTTCCCACGCTCCGAGTATAAGCCTGATCACTCGTTCAAGGCATTGTAAACCGTATTTATCGTATATCTCTTCCAGTGTAGAAATCGCACATATAGCTCCCAACTGCTTTTTTTGAGATATTGTCAAGCCGAATGAGCTTACCATATCCCTGATTGCTTATAAGTCTCTGGACTGCTATAAAATCATCTCTGGAAACTATTGCCTCATGGTGATCTCTCTGACGGTACTGATTTCGATCATGATTATTCTTCTTCGATTTATGGTTCAGATAGCTTGGTGTCCATGTCTTACGGGCAAGAACATCTCCGCAATGACGTTCATTCTGCAACTGCCGAAGTATGCTTCCCGGTGACCATTTAGTATTGCCTTTTTTAGTCCTTCTGCCAAGTTTAGTAAGAGTATCAGCTATCTGACAGCAGGTATATCCGTATAGGTACATGAAGAATATAAGGCGCACAGTTTTGGCTTCTTCCTGATTTATGACAAGGTTTCCTTCCTTGTCAAGATCATATCCCAATAATGGCGGTGTAAGAAATATGCCTCTTCTGAATCTCATTTCTATGGAGGCATTCATTATCTCGCTCTTATTGTGGCTCTCCTCCTGCGCAAGAGTAGATATAAAGGAAAGGCTCATTTCACTGTTAGGGTCAAGAGTATATATGTTTTCAGTCTCGAAAAAAACACCTATCGGCGGATGCATAGCAGCAAGCTCTCTTACATACCCTATGCAGTCAAGTACATTTCGAGCAAATCTTGAAACACTTTTTGTAACGATAAGATCCAGTTTCCCCTCTCTACAGTCTCGTATCATTTTTTGAAATGAATCTCTGTGCTGAAGTGAAGTACCTGATATTCCCTCATCTGCGTATATCTCGATAAGATTCCAGCCTTCATGACGAGATATAACGTCCATATAGTGATTCTTCTGCAGTTCATAAGAGGAAGTCTGCCGGGAGTCATCAGTCGATACTCTGGCATATATGCCTACCCTTTTCTCCCGAACATCCTCATAAAAGCTCTCTGTCTTTATTGCAGGGATGACATCGAGTGTATCTGCATCAACGCCTTTGTAGCGTTCTCTTATCCTCTCTTTTCGCTCTGCTGCTGTAAGCCTGTTCTCTTTACTTTCCGGCATGGTCTTCCTCCTTTTTGCTGTTTGATATCTTAGAGCCTGTTCAATATCTTTTTATGTGCAGGTTTTTAAGCATATATTTGACGAGGACAAGGCAAAAATCCGCAGGAATACCGGTGTATTGCAAGGAGACTCCTCACAGTATGTGGAGATGTTACGAAGTGACAGATGAGAAAGTTTCCCGTTGAGATTTTGGACGCAGTCATCGACAAAATTTGCCGTAAAGGACAAGTATAAAAAGATTCTGAACCGGCTCTTATATACTAACATATATTCTCTATAAATAGAATTAACCGGAAGNNTTACTTCCGGTTAAAGATAAAGATATTTTTATAAGGCAATGCCGCATTATACAGTAAGAGAAATACGATTTGAATATACTATTGACTAACATATAAACAATCGTTTATAATAGGCATGCACATTTTACAAGAATCGCACGAATGAGGTGCGAAAATGATCTTAGACAATAAGCTTATAGGCAAAAAAATAAAGGAATTGCGATGCTTAAAATACATTTCACAGATGGAACTATCAGAAAAAAGCGATATTTCAAATACTTATCTCAGTCTTATTGAAAGCGGCAAAAAGCGAGTAAGTCTTGAAACACTGGTAAAAGTAGCAAATGCCTTAGGAACTACCGCCGATACCCTGCTAACAGGTAACCTACTGATAGACGGCGGTAAATATGAGTCCGAGCTGTCCGACATAATAAAAGACTGCTCCCATTATGAAAAAAGAGTCATTTATGAGATAATACGTTCACTGAAGAATACGCTTCGTCAGAACAAGGCAATAATCGAAGATGAACTCAACTATAATATATAACATTCTGCTTTATATAAAGCAGAATTAAAGTATTAAACAAATAAATAGGCGATTTTTGTAAGATGTGCTATTTAAATACATCTGAGGTTGCTAATATGATTTAAAAAAACCGATCGTCTCTATGGGTTCCTTTGCATTCACCCCGCTCATCAGCGTATGGGATACGGTAAGGCTCTCCCGGGACACGCCTTTGAAATTGTAAAAGATATGGGGTATGACGTGTTTATAAATTTTGGCAATCCCGACAATTACGTTGCCCGTGGCTGCAAAAGCTGCAATTGGCAGCCCAGTCAGGAAGAATTTTACATTTACTCTCATTCAGTTATCAAATAATAACGGATAAAAACAAGCCGACAGTTTCTTGCTGTCNNCCTGTCGGCTTACCTCATTTATGCACTTTTTTCGGACTTTCAACACAGGGGGACAAACACATCCGAGCGAATGCCTACCATTCACATCAACTATATACGCAATAGTATGGAACATTTCCGATCGAATGTTGCCTTAACTTTTATGCGATTTGTCCCCTTTTTGTGATCGCCACACCGGATTGTTAACTCGATTGCATAAAAAATTTGTCCCCCTTTATAAGTCAGCTCCGATAATTAAAGACAAATTGTAAATAAAACTATTGATTTTCGGTCAAAGTGCTATCGAATTAGCGTCTGTACAACTATTTTTAACTAACAATATTCACTTTTCTCCTGCTTTTGGATAAATAACTTTATGTCTTATTGCAATTTAAATATCTTTTAGTGTAAAACAAACCAAACAAGGGGACAAAATTGTGCATATACACAAAAATTATCCAGAATTTTGAAAAAAATTCGATTTCTTATTGACAATTCCCATAATATTTGTTATACTAACAATAGAGATTAAGCACATTGAATAATGTGTCAAGAAAACGAAACTAATTTAAAAAGGAGCTGTGTTTTATGAAAACTAACTTAACAAAAAGAATGGCTGCTTCTATCGCAGCAATGACGACCCTCTGCATTACACCCGCTGTTACATCCGTTTCATCCCTCACCTCAGTCGCTGCAAATGACAATATCTTCCCTTATACCATGTTTGCAGCATCCTCTTCCGATGGTGCTGTCACCGTTAACGCTAAACATTTTAACATCAACGGCAGTATAGCTTCAAACGGAACTATCGCAACTCCAAAGCAGTCCAATATCAACGGCAAGAAGTCGGAAAACCTCGGTTCGGACATGCTCTATGTTGGCGATAAGCTCACCGATAAGTATTTCAGCAGCGCTGAAACCGTTTCTTTTGTGAACATTTCCGATCACAACATCAACCTCAACAAAGCCCTTGATGTAAGCGGCGAAGCTTCACTGACAGGCAATGTCAACTTAAACGGCAAGATCAAGGCTGACTCCGACATCCACATCAGCGGAAATTGCAGTAATGCTAATAACACCGTTCTCTACTCCGAGTTCGGCGATATTATCATCGACAGCAACAACGTTTCACTGACAGGTATTATCTACGCCCCTCTTGGTGATGTTATAATCAACGCCAACAATATCAACCTCAACAACGTAGTTATCATCGCTGATACTATTACACTCAATTCCAACAACGTAAACGCAAATTACAGCAGTTCATTTGCTCAGGCTGTCGGCAATGAGTCAGAGAGCAGGGATGCTTATATCAAGAAGTACAACAGTTGGAAGATGAATGAGGATATCAATGCATCTCTCGACATCATCTCGCAGTACTACAATGTTAAGCCAGTTGATGCAGGCGAGTATGCTTCGATCAACCTCATGGGCATGTATATCTTCGATGTAAAGCAGTACGAGATCGAAGGCTACGGCAACCTCAGCATAATGGTGACTGACGGCGCTCAGCAGATGTCTACTATCGTTCTCACTCCTTTCTGCAAGGAAACTCCCCTTATTTCCACAGACTATATGTATATGGGCTCAACAAGGATCAGCTACATCGAGTTCTATGAGGTATGCGCAGATGCTAACGATTCCGGCTATCAGGGCGTTATGAGCGACCTCAGCACTCTTGTTGACAAGTACAGTGCTGTTCCGAGCACTACTCCTTCACCGGGCTGGTACGAAAGCATTCGTCCTATCGGTCTCTTCAAAATGACAGATCCCAGCTACGATGATCTCACAAGCGCTATGCTCGCTGACAGCCTTAACATTACTCTCAGCGATTCCAAGGCTCTTCCCGAGCTTGATGATACCCAAAAGGCTGCTAAGAAGGCTGCTGTTCAGCAGTACTCAGACAACCTCGTTGACATGGGCGGTATCTCTACCGATATGTTCAAGTACGTTATGGGCGTTGACAAGACCAAGGACTTCTTCAATAGCGTATTCTTTGGTACTTCCAAGTTCTAAAATATCTACAGTACCTCATTCCAATCTGTTATCATAAAACAGNNGAGCCGACTGTTTTTGTCGAATGCTTCCTTATGCCGATGTTGCCTTAACAGGTTCATATAAAATTCAAAAAAAATTCAAAAACAGATTGACTTTTCACTAAAAATGATGTATACTATAAATGATATATTTTTCTGTATATGATAATTTTTGGAAAATATACAGAAAATTTGTGTACAGTTTCTTATTCATAAAAAAGAAAAGAGGTAAATAATTATGGCTAATGAAAAAAGCCTTAAAGTACTTATAGTTGACGATGACAAGAATATATGCGATCTGCTCAGACTCTACCTCGAAAAAGACGGCTACAGCGTTATCCTTTCGCATGACGGTGAAGAAGCTGTAGTAAAGTTCAACGCGCTCAAGCCCGATCTTGTGCTCCTTGACATTATGCTCCCCGGTATCGACGGCTGGCAGGTTTGCCGTGAAATACGCAAAAAATCCAATGTTCCGATCATTATGATAACCGCAAAGGGCGAGACTATTGATACCGTGATCGGTCTCGAGCTCGGTGCGGACGACTATATCGTAAAGCCCTTCGACCCCAAGATCGTACTCGCCCGAATTAATGCAGTGACTCGCCGTGTCGGCGTTTCAAATGCAGAGCCCGAGATCAAGGAGGTCAACTACGACAAGCTCTGTGTAAATATGACTCGCTATGAGCTGAAGGTCAACGGCAAATCTATCGACACTCCCCCAAAGGAACTTGAGCTTCTTTTCTATCTTGCTTCCAATCCTAACAGGGTTTATACACGCGATCAGCTCCTCGATGAGGTATGGGGATTTGAATATTACGGTGATTCCCGTACCATTGACGTTCATATCAAGCGCCTGCGTGAAAAGCTCGAGGGCGTTTCAGATAAGTGGTCTCTCAAGACCGTCTGGGGTGTTGGCTATAAATTTGAAGCCGTAGAGGAGGAATAACAGCCTCACACTGTACACCGCGAGCCGTGAATATCTTTCGCGGCATAAAGCCGTTTAGACATTTATCCATACTATATAGTAATTCAGGCGGCACTCCATTTCGGTCAGTGCCGCTTTTTCTTTATGACAGGAGTGGTAAAAATAAAGAGGTTCACTAAAAAGAGCTCTTACTTCAAGCTTTACACATATTCCATTGCGCTTATTACACTTTGTTTGATTGTCATGGGCATACTTACAACGAATTTCAGCACGCGTCAGTTCAAGAACGCTCGTTATGAAAGCATCTCGTCCGCGTGTGATGTTTTCCTAAACAGCTTCAGGGACGAATATGCAAAGTCAAATAACATCAATACCGAAAATATCGTTCAGTTGTTCAACACCTCCATGCGCAAATACAATATGGAGCTGTATCTCTATGACCGCTACGGGAACTGCCTTCTCGCTCCAAACGGATCTTCCTCGCGAAAGCTCTCATCGGATATGATACGACAGATCAACAACGGCACAGCTTTCGACATAAATGCAAGCGAGGTCTCGGATTCCGAGCCGATGCTCGTGTACGGCGATCGCTTCTCGGTGCATTCAAATAACTCAGATGAAAGAATACGATTCTATATCACCGCTTATAGCTCCGCCGATTCGATAAACGCTTTTACCATGAAAATGGTCGTTTTCATCGTCCTCTCGGGCGCAGTTCTCCTTACGCTTGTAATCATCGTAATGAGATTCAGATTCAGAAAGTATCAGCAAGCTTCCGCAGACTTCCTCCGCATCAGCGAAAAATATTCTAAGGGAGATTTTTCGGAGAGACTCGATATAAAGGCTGCAGGCGATATACGCGATGTTGCAAAATTCGTCAACAACCTCGCCGATTACGCCGAAAGCAGCGAGGAACGCAGCAAGACCTTTATCGCAAACGTCTCTCATGAACTGAGGACTCCTATCACGACGATAGGCGGCTTCGTTTCAGGAATCCTTGACAGCACGATCCCGAAGTCAAGCCAAAAAGAATACCTCTACCTCGTATCGAACGAGATAAAAAGACTCAGCATCCTCATAACGTCAATGCTCAATATGTCAAGATTCGAGTCGGGTACGATGAAACCAAGCTTCGTTGAGACAAACCTCACCGAGCTTGTCATCCAGACCGTATTCATGTTCGAGAAGAAGATCGAAGAGAAAAGGCTCGAGACCTGTTTTATCCTTGCCNNGACCCGAATCTTATGCAGCAGGTCATTTATAACCTCGTTGAAAATGCTGTGAAATTCGTAAACGAAGGAGGTAAGATCTCATTCGCATTTGAAAAGAACAGCGATCGTATATGCTCGTTCGCAATAAGAAATTCCGGCGAGGGACTCAAAAACGAGGAGATACAGCGCGTTTTCGACCGCTTCTATAAAACCGATGAATCGCGCGGCAAGGATAAAACAGGTCTCGGACTCGGTCTCTCCATTTCGAGAAAGATCGTTCACCTCCACCACGGTCATATCGTGGTAAAAAGCGTCTACGGCGAATATACCGAGTTCTCCGTGCAGATACCTTTCGATGCATCAAAGGAAAAATAATGACCCCAATCCCATAAAGTGCACACAGATTTGAGCGTGCAGTGTAGAACACCGATCACAAGAAAGGATACAAATATGGACGAAAAAGATAATTCATTTGACGAGCGTGCAACGGTCAACTCCCCTTCTGCTCCCACTCATGAAGATCCGGGAGTCCCGAATCGCCTTGAATACGATTCTTTCATGTACGAGCCTCTCGGCTTTGAAGAACTCGACAGGGCTCTTGCAGAGGAGGCTGCCCAAGAAGCAGAAATAAAAAGAAAGCTGCGCAAAAAACGTATACTTATATGGTCGCTGGTAGCTGTAATATGCGTAGCGATTTTTATCACGGTTTACAATATTGCTTCACTCTTATCCCCGTTCGGGAAGAACAGCCTCGGTGGAAAGAACAGCGTAGTCCTCTACCGCGAGAAAAAACCCGAGGGCGCTGCCGAAGCGGAAACGCTCAAGGACGAATCGGGAAGATACACGACCATCGGTATCCCTACCGTTGTGCGCCCGTCTGTTGTGGAGATATATACATATTCCGACTCGGCTTATACAACTCCGATCGGCTCGGGCTCTGGCATCATCCTCTCCGAGGACGGATATATACTAACGAATGAGCATGTTCTCAAGTCTGACGGTTACCACGTTGTCATAACCTCTGATGACAAACGTTATAACGCAAAGATAATAGGAAGAGACGCAAAAACCGACCTTGCAGTCGTTAAGGTGACCGCTCAGGGTCTGACTCCTGCAGTGCTTGGCGATTCAGATGAGACCGTCGTGGGAGAGCAGGTAATGGCTATCGGCAATCCTGCCGGACTCTCAGGCACCGTCACAGATGGCATAGTTTCGGCTGTCGGAAGAAAGATCAAGTCCGTTTCAACAGGCTTTGAAATGAACTGCATCCAAACAAATGCAGATATAAGCCCGGGAAATTCGGGTGGTGCGCTCGTCAACATGTACGGTCAGGTCATCGGCGTCACTTCCTCAAAATACGTCAGCTCATCCTACGAGGGACTGGGTTTCGCTATCGCGATAAACGATGCGATGCCGATCGTTGAAGAGCTTATCAGCAATGGCTATATCGCCGGAAGATTCCGCATCGGCATTGAGCTTATCGGCACAAAGACTGACGCTCAGAGAGCTTCGGTCGAGGAGGAACTCGGATATACGCTGCCAGATGACTTCTATGGTATCTATATCGTCAATATTGACGAGTCCTTTGACATCTTCAACACAGAGCTTAAGCCGGGCGATTTCATTATCTCCGTAAACGGCAAGACGGTCAAGGACTATTCGGATTTTTATGACACAATTAGCTCCCAATACAGTGCTGGCGACAAAGTACCTGCAAAATGCGCTCACCTCGATGATGAGGGAAACATCAGCTTCTACGACATCAAATTCGAGCTCAAAGAGGACACCTCGGGAGATTTCTGACCTCCTTCGGACGTGGAGAATTTACTCCGCGAACACCTCCGCAAGCGCCTGCGAGGACGTATCTTATAAGGCTTGGAATACTCTTCAAGCTCCCGAAGAGAATTATCCCTATGACCGAAACGACTGTGTACATGAGCGCTCCGACAACAGCTCCCTCAGCCAATCCGTGTCGGCGACGGTATTTTCCGCATAGCATTGCGCCCGAGCATGCTCCGACTACCTCCGATGCTGCGGCGAAAAATCCAATATATTCGCTGCTCCCGAGAACGAAAAAGGTCAATGCAGCCGAGAGAGCCGCTGCCGCAGCCAGTACGGCAAGTCCGACCGCAGCATATGGCAGAACCCCGAGGGAAAGGCGTTTTTTACTGCTTTTTCTGCGTCTGTGCATAATTATACCTCCGCGTTGAATTACTAAATTCTATGCGGAGGTTTTTTTTATTATTACTTCGATTTTTTGCACACTGCTCCCGTAATCATTGCGACAACAGGACACAGGAGTGAGGATACAGGCCAGATTATCCAGCTTCTTCTCCAATCCATAGTTATGAAGCTGTATGCGAGGAATACCGCCGTAACGATGAGCCAAAATGCACCGATAACTTTTCCGACTGTCGATGCGGCTCTGAGCTTTTTGCGTCTTGAATAATTCTCCTCTTGAAGAAGTTTTTTGTATCCGCTGTTGATGATACCCGATCTTACTAAAACAAATACTGCCGCTGCTACCATTCCAAAAAGTATGAGTACACCTATGTCCGCATTCAAATTTAATATATCGAAAATGATGACAGGTACAGGCGAAAGGACACACAATATTACACCGAGAACTACATTGAGCGTATGCTTCGGACGAAAACGATTCTGTTTATCCTTTACCATTCCGTCAACGCCGTATTCGGTGTCGATGAGCTCATGACCAAGAAAGTCGAACGGCTGCATGAGCATTACCGAGAATATGAAAAGTGCAACCGCCGCAGCAACTATAACGAACATTATAACTGCGCCGAAGTCCTCAAGCCGCGTTCCTCCGACAAGAATATCTGCAATGAGAGGCACGAGCAGCGAAAGGATGCAGAGTGCAACTCCTATAGCCGTAAAAAGCGAGTGTTTCTCGTTCTTCTCCAAAAATTCATTTGCCTCAGCCATTGTCACATGACGCATAGGAGGCTCAGTCTCGTCAGGAGAGTCTGAATCTGCGCTGCCTGCACTGACAGAAGCAGCTTGTTCTATGTCAAGCTCATCCTTCAGAAGAACATCTGTGCTGACTGAGAATATCTCACCTAATTTAAGTATACGGTTGAGGTCGGGAGTAGACTGTGCGCTCTCCCATTTTGAAACCGACTGTCTGCTCACTCCGAGCTTATCTGCAAGCTCCTCCTGTGACATGCCCGATTTTTTTCTGAGTTCGATTATTTTATCTGCGAGAATCATAAAAAGTACCTCCGAATTATGTTTAGGGTTTGAATGCTGCATTCGTGTTTTCCATGATTATATTTTACCATATCACAGCAGGATCAGTCAATAAAGTCGACTTAGAAATTTGTCAACCGACGGTTGCAATTACCATATATAGGCGAAAACTGCGGTTGCATATCGGTTGCATCAAAAAAGACTGCCGCATGTGCAGCAGTCCTGTGATATTTTGGATCAGTCCTTATTCTTCTTTTTAGACTTCTTTTCGTCCTCAGTGTCATCAACTACGGCTGCTGAGGTAAGCGCTGAAGAATCGCCCTTCTTGGCTGCTGCCTTAGCTTCCTTGGCGCGCTCAAGAGCGGTAGTATTCTCCGAGACAGCCCAGAGCTTTATGCGCATCTTATTTCTTTCGCCGCCTGTCTCAATAACGATGTTGTCGTCACCCTTGCGGATAACCATACCAACGATACCGCCGATAGTTACGATCTCATCGCCGATCTCGATGTTTGACTGCATTGCCTTTGTTTCCTTTTCCTTCTTCTTCTGAGGACGGATCATGAGGAAATACATGAGCACGAAGATGAGTGCGAGCGAGATGAGCATGCTGATTCCCGATCCCTGTGCAGTGCCCGACTGCGCCGAACCCGATGACTCGCCCTCGGCAAATGCATTCAGTGCAGATACAGCGGTAACTGCTGATACAGCCCATACAGACATTGCTGCTTTGAATATTTTCTTGAAGTTCATAATATCTCTCCTGTCTAATAATTAAATACTTTTTTATTATATCACATCATAACAGAGATTTCAAGAGGTTTTGCGAATTATTTTACAGTTTTTTTGTTAATTTATTTGGCATGTCAATATTCATACAGATATACACAACCGCGCAGATCACAACAGAAAGAATCGAACCGAATGTTGAAGCAAGTCCCATAGGAAACAGCGTATCCGTGAAGAGTACTGATGCAAAATATGCCACGGGGACACGAACGAGTACGATCGAGGCACAGTTATGTATAAAAGAAACTACCGAACGTCCGCAGGCACAGAAATAGCCGCTGAAACAGAAATGAATGCCTGCGAAGAGACAGTCGAAGATATATCCGCGCATATACTGTCCGCCAAGAAGTGCGACATGTAAGCTGTCGGTAAAAAGCGATACGACAGGCTCAGCAAAAAGCATCATAGAGGCAGATGAGACGATACCAAACGAAACTGCCGCGAAAATTGCGTATCGAACTGTTTTTCTGACTCGGTCTGCTCTTCCTGCACCGATGCATTGAGCCGTTATTACCGAGACCGCCGAGAGCATTGAGGACGGAATGAGGAAGAACATGCCAATGAGCTTCTCCACTATCCCAACAGCTGCCGCATCGTCAAGACCTCTGCGATTCGCAAAAACTGTTATAGCGATAAACGAGACCTGTATGAAAACGTCCTGTGCTGATACAGGAATGCCTATGGTGAGTATTTGCCGAATAAGTCTCGGTTCGAGACGGAGCATCCCTTTTCTGAGACCGAGTTCATCTCGTCTCCTTGCAATAACTATCAACGAGATGAGTACGCTGAATGTCTGCGAAAGTGTAGTTCCGAGAGCAGCGCCTATTGCGCCCATTTCAAGCGCTCCGATGAAAAGGTAGTCCAACCCGATATTCACCGCGCAGGCTGCCGCGACAAAGTACATAGGTGTTTTTGAATCGCCAAGCCCTCTAAAGATCGAGCTAATAATATTGTACGCTGTGATGAACGGGATGCCGAGAAAGCACACTGTCATATAGCGGCGTGTCTCATCTATTGCCTCGGGCGGAGTCCGAAGAAGAAGAATTATCGGTCTGCAAAGCATTAAGAGGACTGCCGTGAGAACGAGCGATAATGTAAGCATCATCGTTATGGTATTTCCAATGATCTTTGAGACCTTTTCTCTGTTTGATTCGCCGACCGCCTTGCCGATCAGCACTGTCGAACCCATTGCAAGTCCCACGATCATGACCGTCAGCAGATGCATCGCCTGTGAGCCGATAGATACTCCCGTAGTGCTTCCGGTGTCGTTGAACTGACCTATAATGAACAGATCTGCCATTCCGTATAGTGTTTGCAGGAAAAATGATATGAGGTATGGCAGCGAAAAGTACGCGAGGTTTCCGAAAACGCTACCCTCAGTAAGTGATCTTTTCATAGCACATCTCCTATATTATTGTACATATTAATTATATCAAACACTCCACGAAAAGTCAACAAGAACAGAATCACGAGACACGACAATATAATGCCGTTATCTTGTCTGTCATAATTAACCTCACTTTTCGACAGATACAGCAAGCAAGGAAGTAAAAATATATAAACAAAATCATGAAAAGGTCTTAAACAAAAAAAAATATTTAAAGATGTCCCTTTTTTGTCACCTCGGGAGAATGTATTATATGAAACGCGTTTCTGCTGTTGCTAATGCACCATTGATTCTGACAGCAAAAAGTATGTATATCCGATTTTCTGTAATGTGTGTATGATATGTATCGGCGACCCGGCTAAGACTGTTTACGATTTGTATGACTTACGTTGATATAGGACAAGTATACAAAAATGATGCGGATGTGATACAACTCTGATGTGTCGGGAATTTATAATAAGGGTTAAGAGAGGAGTTATCATGAAAAAGAGAAAAAAAATACGGTTTCGGAGAATGATTATTGCCATAACGCTGATCTGCGCAGCTACATACAAGCTCGCCGATATTAAAAATGCTGATAGCATTGATATGACTGAGTCCGTTTTTCTTCCCGAGTATTCTCAGGAACAGCCGGAGGAGTTTGTCGGTCAGACCATACATAATACAGCTATGCCCGAGAATCTACAGGAACAGCCAATCGGAAATATTAATCAGACTGTGCAAAATGCAGTATCCGTAACCGAGATCAAACAGGAACAAAGAAAGTATTATATAAAAAATGTGCCGCATATATTGCAAACGGCTGACTACCCGACCGGCTGTGAAAGTGTTGCGGCAGTATCGCTCATGCAATTCTACGGCATTGATATTACAGTGGACGAGTTCATCGACAGCTATCTTCCAAAGGCAGATTGCCCATTCAGTGACGGAGACATGCGGTACGGCGAAAGTCCGTGGGATTATTTTATAGGAAATCCGAGAACATCACAGGGATTCGGGTGCTATTCAACGGTAATCTTCCACGCAATGACACGGGCGATCCCAAATGGAAGATCTGTCAAGGCAGAAAGAAAGCTCTCTCTTGAGGATATCTCCAAAAAATATGTCGCAAACGGAGTCCCTGTGCTGATCTGGGCAACTATAGACATGAAAGCTGCCTATGATGGAAAAAGTTGGACGCTGCCCAACGGTGAGCAGTTCACCTTTATCTGTCCCGAGCACGCGCTGCTCCTTATCGGCTCTGACGAGGAAATGTACTATTTCAGCGATTCGCTTGTCAGAGAAGAGGTGACATCATACCCGAAAAAACGCTGTGAGGCGGCATTTGATGCTCTTGGAAGGCAGGCTATCATTTTGGAGTGAGAGCTCTACAAGACAAAAGAGCTATACATAATAACTGCCAACGGCGTTCCGGTGATTACTCACGACCGGTCAGTTTGAGTATCTTTCAGAAATATAATAAAGGAACAGAAAAATATGTGGAAAATAGTTGATACATGGAACAAAAACGAAGTAGAAATATATGAAAAATTCGTAAGGGAACATAAAAACGGGTGGTTTACGCAGTCCATAAGCTGGGCAAAATTCAAGTCCAACTGGTGTCATGAGGCTATACTTATAACAGGAGAAAACGGCGATATAAAGGGTGCTGCGATGATACTTATAAAAAAGATACCTATCATTGGCATGTCATTTTTCTATTGTCCCAGAGGACCTGTCTGTGATTACGATGATAAGGAGACTCTGAGTGAAATACTCGAGGCTGTAGCTGCTCTTGGGAAGAAATACAAGGCGTATCAATTCAGAACTGATCCACCCATTAATGAGGAAAGCTCCGGATATATAGACGTTTTTGAGAACTTGGGATTCAGCTTTAAGGAGAATGCACCTGAACTTTCCACCATACAAGCACGAACCAGTTACATGCTATACTTCAAAGGCAGGAGCAAGGAGGAGCTTTTTGCATCTTTTCACAGCAAGTGGCGTTATAACATACGTCTTGCATTGAGAAAAGGCGTAGAATGCAGGATCTGCGGCAAGGAGGCAGTGGATGATTTTTACGCTCTCATGGAGGAGACCGGAGAAAGGGATCGCTTCTGTATTCGTGGAAAAAAATACTTTGAGGATATGCTTGATGCGCTTGGAGACCAATGCAGACTTTATATGTGCTACTGCGGCAATATTCCGCTGTCCGGAGCTGTCTGCGTCAGATATGCAGGAAAGTCACATTATGTTTACGGTGCATCTACAGCCCAAATGCGCAATGTTATGCCGAATTATCTTATGCAGTGGACGATGATATGTGATGCAGTGGACAGTGGCTGTTACGTTCACGACTTTATGGGCATACCATTTTACAAAGATCCCAAACACCGGAATTACGGAGTATATCGCTTTAAAAAGGGGTTCAACGGAGAGGTCGTGGCCTTTGCCGGAGAATTTGACATACGCTATCGTCCTTTTATTTCAAGGCTGTCTGATGTGAGATTTCTTCTGTTCCGGAGGTTTCATAAACTTCAGAGTTTCATGAACAGGTATAAAGTGAAATTCAATCCTGAAAATCCAATACCGGTCCATGAGACATACGCAAACTGATAAAAGATCATCGTTATTCACCAGGAGTTTATGAAAATTATGATTATCGATTTCGGCAGATTGGAGTATTTTCTTATAGCGATATTGCATGGTACGAGGTTCGATAACCTTATTCTAATCCGACAGAATAAAGAAAGCGGCTTCGTTTCGGAACTTTTCAAAGTATTCCATAAAAAAATCGGATATAGCTACACTTCTGAAAGAGGTATCGGATTTTGGAGTTGAAATTATCACTTTTGTTTTTCTACATTTTTCAAGCAATACTTGTATATTATGCGAACAAATCATGTAAGTGAGCTGCACTTTCTGTTCCTTAAAATATACTGATAAATATGATTGACTTTTTCTGTTTGCTATGGTATAATGTTTACAACATTTTGGAGCGTAAATGGAATTTGGAGAGGAAAAATGATTGATATTACAACATGGATTGAAAGATTTTCAAAAGCTTTGCAGGAAACGTTTTCTAATCGAGTATGTTTCATAGGATTACAAGGCAGCTACGGACGAGGTGAAGCAACAGATACAAGCGACATTGATATTGTCGTTATTCTTGATAAACTTTCTGTTGAAGATATTCAACGCTATAGTTCTTTGCTTGATACACTCCCAAACAGGGAATTGACTTGTGGTTTTCTATCGTGCAAGGATGATTTAATGAACTGGGAGGTATCGGATCTTTTTCAATTCTATCATGATACAAAACCCATTAAAGGAAACCTTGATAATCTATTGCCAGAAATTGATGAAAACGCTATAAACAAGGCAATAAAAAGCGGTGTGTGCAATATTTATCACGCTTGTGTACATAACTTGATATATGAAAAAGATGAAAACATTCTAAAAGGATTGTATAAATCAGCATCATTTGTTGTGCAGGCAATCTGGTATAGGCAAGCCGGAGAATATGTCGAACACCAACAAAACTTACTTGATAAAGTGAATGATGAAGAAAAGAAGATAGTTTCTGCCTTTCTTCAAATTAAGAAGGGTGAAAAGATTGATTTTGAATTGTTATCGAATACGCTTTTTGAATGGTCAAAATATTGGATAAATAAATTTAGTTAATATGAGTAAATTTTGATTTACATCACAAACTTCCCCCTAACAATTAGTTACACATCTCAGCGTTGAGCAACTCGCTCCGTGCTGATTTTTCTTTTGAGAAGAGATAGCTTTCGTCATTTTAGCGAACTTCTAAACTGTTCTTTTATGCTATCAACTATCCCTCAAACCGTCATAAATGATTTTTTTGCACTGAGGAAAATTAAATTTGCTCCGAATCTTTGTAGAAACTGCGGCTTATTTTTCAGAATTAGTGCGCTACAATATTAACCCGATTTATATTGGCAAGATCGCACAGCTACGCTACACGACTGTCAGCTACAAAAACAACAAGCCCCGAAGCAGTTATCAAAATT
>DHYN01000002.1:22495-27741 GCA_002414125.1 Ruminococcus sp. UBA5129
ATCAGATCATCACCGCTGCTATAGTGTACTCGTTTCCGTTCTTGGAAACCGATGTGATCTTCGGCTCATATGTGAACGAGATAGGATTAACGGGGATATTGTAGCGCTTTGTCTCCTCGTTGTAATAAAACTTGATGTCGCCCTCGCCTACTGTAGTGTGCTCGAATACAGGGAGCTTGTCGCCGAAAAGCTTAGCGGCGTAAGCCTCTACATCCACCGAGGGAACGGAGATAACGTCGAACGTCTTGTCGTATTTATCCATATCATCGGCGGACATAACTATCGACCAGATAGCAGCGGTGATGATCTGATCGCTCGGAAGCTCTGTCGGCTCGCTGAACGACTCGATGTCCATAATGACCGCAGGGTATACCACGTCAATGAAACCATCTTTCTTGGTCTCTCCGCTTGTAAAGCTCGTGAAGCGGGCAATACCGAATTTGATGACTGAAATCAGCCCGACAGCCGCAAGCAGTGTAAACAGCACGCCGAGAACGCCGTAAATTCGTTTCTTTGCCTTGCCGCGCGAGCCGCTTCGGAGCGAAACATCAATTTCGTCTTCCTCAGTCTTTTCGCTTCTCTCGTTGGAAAGCTCGGCAGGATCCTCATTGAGAATATTTTCAAGAGATGCAGTGATCCAGCTCTTTCTTGCAGACTTTCCGAGTGAAATATCAATATTAGTATCGTTTTCAGGAACCTCATCCGCAGCAAGCTCGGCTGTCTCTTCGGATAGGTCATCATATTCGGCAGACTCCTCTCCACGCTCGGGAGCTTCGATCGTCTCAGTCACCTCGGGCTCGGATGCGGAACTCTCCTCTTCCGTGAAAGGCTCATCGAGATCAGCTATGGCGTTCGCAGCATTTTCGCGTATATCGGAAATTATACTGTCAGAGAGCTTCGACTCGAAGTTGTCCTCGGGCATAGTCGCCTCGGGAGCAACAGCTTCGATAGCGGCAAGAGCCGAATCAATAAGCTCTGCCGCAGACGGCTCTTCAACATAATCCTCGGGTAAAGTCTCTTCTTGCGCTGCCTCGGTGATCGGCTCATTCTCGAGAAGCTTCTCTTCGACAGTATACGCATCGTCCTGCACGGTATCCGATTCATGCTCAGCTTCGGATCTTCTGCTCTCATTGATGACCTCGTCAACAGACGGAAGCTCGGGGAAATCGTCATCATCCAGCTTTATATTCGAAAAAACCGATCTTATCGCTCCGAAAAAACTCTTTGAGTACTTTTTCTCGGATTCGTCAACGTCATCCTCTTCTTCGGTCTGCGTAGCTGTTTCCTCTTCGGGAGCTTCGGAAGCGAGCTTTTTGATCTCGCCGACAGCCTCGGAGAATATCTCCTTCTGCTGTGCGGAAGCTTCCTCAAAGGCTGTCGATACATCCTCGGAGGTCGGCTCGGAAATCTCCTCAGGAGCAGCTTCCTCAGCGGTATTCGCAGTCTCTTCCTCAGCAGCCGCAGCCTCCTCAAGAGCCTTACGGCGAATAGCCTCGTAATCGGGCAGCTCGTGGTTAATAACGATTTTCTTCTTCTTTTTCTTCGGGAGCTTGGACGGCTCTTTCGCAGTCGATTTTTCCGTCTCGTGAGCCACGACCGCAGTATTCGGAACGATATCGGGCTTCTCCATCTGAGGTGCGGAATACCTCACATCATCCACAGGAAATGCAGTCGGATCCTGTACAGCAGGCTCGGGAACGACCGTTTTCTCAGCCACAGGTTCGGGCTTCTTCTTTGGGAGCGAAGCTTCCGACTGCTCCGAAACCGCTGAAGTTTCGAGCTTTGGCTCTTTTTTAGGGGTTGATCCCTTTTTTCTCACGTTCGGGGGAGCGCCCTTACCCGTTGAGAGCATGAAAAGGAGGCTCGGCGGAATGCTGCGCGTATCGGAGACCGATTTCGGAATCGGCTTGTGCTGCTCGAGCTTGACAGGCTCGACAGTCTTTTTATCGGCAGTCACTGCTGAAACAAGCTCATCGACCGACATTTCATCGAAAACGTTCTTACGCTGAGCTGCCGTTTTTTTCGGTTCTGACGTCTTTGATGTACTCTTAGCGGCAGACGGTTTNNAGGCTTTTGAGATTATCGAGCATAACGTCGAGTTCATCACGAATATCCATTTAATTCCTCCGAAATCATCTGATCTGTCCTTCGCCGTTGATGAGATATTTTATAGTTGTCAGTTCGTTTAGACCCATAGGTCCTCTTGCGTGAAGCTTCTGAGTGGAAATTCCTATCTCAGCGCCGAGACCAAACTCGCCGCCGTCGGTAAAACGCGTTGATGCGTTGACATAAACAGCAGCCGCATCGACCTCGCGCTGGAATTTTCTTGAATTTTCAAGCGATCTTGTAACGATACACTCCGAATGATGAGTGGTAAACCTTCTGATGTGAGCGATCGCCTCATCGACCGAGTCAACGACCTTTACCGAGATGATATAGTCAAGAAACTCCTTTGCGTACTCCTCATCCGTCGCCGTAAGGACGCTCTCGCCGAGAATCGCCTTAGTACGCTCGCAGCCGTAAATCGTGACATTATGCGATTTGAAACGTTCGGCGATCATGGGGAGGAACTTTTCCGCTGCGCCGCTATGAACGAGAAGGCTCTCCACGGCATTGCAAACGGACGGACGTGAGGTCTTACCGTTGTAAACGATGTCCTCAGCCATCTCAAGGTCAGCAGAATCATCGACATAGACATGGCAGTTGCCCGTACCTGTCTCGATAACGGGAACTGTCGCCTGATTCACGACAGCCTTTATGAGACCTGCTCCTCCTCTCGGGATGAGCACATCGAGGTAGTCATTCTGCTTCATAAGCTCAGCGGCAGCCACGCGCGAAGTCTGTTCAACGAGCTGGATAACGTCACTCGGGAGACCTGCATCCGCGATCGCCTCACGCATGATATTGCACAGGCAGATGTTAGAGTTGATCGCCTCCTTGCCTCCCTTGAGTATGACTGCGTTGCCCGCTTTCAGACAAAGTGCAGCCGCATCAACTGTCACGTTCGGACGCGATTCAAATATGATCCCGATAACTCCGAGCGGAACGCGCGTCTTTACGATCTGGAGTCCGTTCGGACGGATATAGCCGTCCATGATATTTCCCACGGGGTCGTTAAGGGCAATGATCTCATCGACGCCCTTAGCCATAGCAGCGATCCTCTTTTCGTCAAGGCGCAGTCTGTCCTGCATCGACTCGGACATACCGTTCTCTGCGGCAGCCTTAAGATCGTTGGCATTTGCTTCGATTATGAGCTGTGTTTTTGCGGCAAGAGCCTTGGAAATTGCCGCAAGTGCGTTGTTTTTCAGTGCGGTGGGAGCTGAAGCGATAGCTGCCTCGGCAGCCTTGGCATTGCTGCCGAGTGTTTCAATATAAGTCATAAAATAACCTCCGTGGAACATCTTTTTTGAGCCTTGAAGAGAGTACCGATCTCCTTATTTTCAAAGAGGTCGTAGAGCTTGTCGGGATCCTTGCCGTTCATGATTATCATGTCGATGCCTGCCTCGCCGGCGATCTTTGCGGCATTGATCTTAGTGGACATTCCGCCGGTACCAAGGCTTGAACCTGCACCGCCTGCTACACTCTCAATGTCGGCAGTGATCTCCTCAACGAGCGGAATGGGATTTGCATTCGGGTTTTTCCTCGGGTCATCATCATATAGAGCGTCAATATCGGAGAGGATCAGGAGCAGGTCTGCGCTTGAAAGCGATGCAACGAGTGCGGAAAGAGAATCGTTCTCACCGATCTCAAGCTCAAGCTCATCAATGGCGATCGTGTCGTTCTCATTAACGATCGGGATAACGCCGAGACCTGCAAGACTTTCAATGGTATTGCGGAAATTGCTGCAATGGTTAGGATTTTCGATTATCGTCTTAGTGAGAAGTATCTGCGCAACGGTCACGCTGTACTTCTCGAACATATCATCGTAAATGTGCATCAGTTCGCACTGACCGATCGCAGCGACAGCCTGCTTAGTACGGGTATCCTTTGGTTTTTCTGCCAGACCGAGCTTTCCTGCACCAAGTCCGACAGCTCCCGAAGAGACGATAATTATCTCGCGTCCCTCGTTATGGAGATCGGATATGACGCGCACGAGACTCGTCATTCTTCTGATATTGAGTTTGCCTGTTTTATGGGCGATAGTTGAAGTACCGAGCTTAATGACGATACGTTTTTTATCGGAAATATTTCTCATTAAAATGCACCTTTAGTTAACTTTATTAATAGGACTTCCGCTCATCCAAGCCCTGAGATTTCCGCATACGATACCAAGCAGACGCTGACGAGTCTCAAGCGGAGCCCATGCAACGTGCGGTGTGATATGGCAGTTCGCAGCATATTTGAGCGGTGTATCGGCGGACATCGGCTCGCATCCGAGCACGTCGAGGTAAGCTGCCGCGATGCATCCGCTGTTCAGGGCATCAGCAAGGTCGGCTTCATTGACCGTTCCTCCGCGCGAAGTGTTGATAAGTATCGACGACGGCTTCATTCTCGAAAGTAGATCGCAGCAAACGAGTTCGCTTGTATGCTCTGTCAGAGGGCAGTGAAGTGTAAGTATATCGGCTTTTTCGGCTGCCGTAGCTATATCCGTGACCATATATGTACAGTCGGTCGGAGCCGTTCTCGTGCTGACGATAACATTCATCCCGAACGCATCCGCGATCTTGGCGACAGCACGTCCTATTGAGCCGTAGCCGATTATCGAGATCGTTTTCCCTGCGAGCTCATAGGAAGCGGTCGGAAAATACGAAAAGATCGGTGAGCTCTCCCACCCGCCGTTTTTAACGATGCGGAAATACTCCTCCACACGGCTGTAATGCGACAGTATATAGGCAAAAACCTGCTGTGCAACGGCATTTGTGGAATACTGTCCCGCGTTGCATACGGTTATTCTCTTTGAAGCGGCATATGCAGTGTCGATATTATTGAAGCCCGTTGCAAAAAGTCCGATATAGCGCAGATTCGGACATGCATCAATGACCTCCCTGCCGATCACTACCTTATTGCAGAGGACTATCTCCGCATCGCCGATATTTTTAACAGTCTCATCGTGGGACGTAAGACCGAACACTTCCGTCTCGCCGAACTCCGAAAAGCACTCGGGAGACAGATCTCCGTTCATAGTCATTGTATTCCAATCGAGGACACTTAGTTTCATTTTGTCTCCTCTTCGGACTCTTCCTCGGTCTCCTCAGAAGACTCTTCATCCGTTTCCTCAGCGTTGTCGGAAGTCTCCTCAGCGGTCT
>DHYN01000002.1:27768-37884 GCA_002414125.1 Ruminococcus sp. UBA5129
TTATCGTCCGCCGCTCAAGGACCAAGTGCAGCGATGATGAGCACTACCTCTATTGCACCGACAGCATAGAAAAGCGTGCGACTCTCAGATACCCATATTACGAGAGAAAGCGGTATTGCAACAGCCATTATGAGCTGATACGGACGCTTTTCCCTCACAAACCTCCACATAAAGAACACCAATGCAAGTACCGAGAAAATAGCATGGTACTTCAGAGGATAAGGGAACAGAGTAGGCGTTTGGACTGTCGTTGTAAGAAGATCTATAATATTCATAGTAACTCCGATCCGTAATAACGGATACCGTCCTTGAGCGGCGGACGATAAAGCCAAAATTCTCAGTGTGCGGACAAACCTTTATACTAATTCGCAGTTTAAGGTAAGAGCGACAGAACAATAACTGTCAAAATCATCTTTTTTAATTGCGAATTAGCATTTGTATATATACCGACACTTATTAACCTTACCATTATACCATACATTCATGAATATTTCAATAGCTTTTTACAAATTGCTCTACAATTTCGCAAAAAATATTTTGTGGGAAAGCGTTGAAATATATTGAACTTTCCCTTTAAATATGTTATAATATATGCATAATACTTTTTGTGAAGGTGAATACTATGTCTGAAAATTTCAATGAATACTCACAGCCGGATATATCCATGCTGTTTAAGGAGCTTGAAGCTTCTAAAATGATGCACGAGCAGATCAGAAAGCTCACCGAGAACAGCGATCTGCACAGTGTTCTTCCCGATATCCTTGAATGTGTCGGAAAATACCTCGGTGCGGAGAGAGTCTACATATTCGAGAAGAATAAGGATACGACCTACAGCAACACATATGAATGGTGCGCCGAAGGAATAACCGCTGAAATAGACAATCTGCAAAATCTGCCCCCAAGCGAATTTATGTCGTGGATCGAGGCTTTCGAGAGAAACGAGATCGTTGTCATCCCCGACATCGAAGAGATCAGGGATTCTCAGCCAGAGTTATACAGCTTTCTCGCTCCTCAGAATATCAAAAGTGTTGTCGAAGCGCCGATCAAGATCGGAAACGAGACGATCGGTTTTATCGGAGTGGATAACGCTCACGAGGAATATACAAAGCTCATCTCCGATTCGCTTGAGATGCTCGGTTCGTTCATCGGAGTCACAATAAAAAATCAGCAGGAGAAGCAGAAACTCGTCAAAAGCCACAATGAGCTTAGCGACAGCTTAGACATCAGGCACGAGATGCTCAGTTCTATCACCTGCGGTGTTTTTGCGTACACGTTACCCGAGTACGATCTCATCACGATAAACAATGAGGCTCGCAGGATCATCGGGTGCGGTGATAATGACGATCCAATGCTCGCGTTCAGCCGCTTCTTAAATGAACGTATCTTCCCCGATGACAGAAAGCGTATCATCGAAGATGCCAAGTGTCTTGTCAGCACGGGCGATTCTATGGGTCATTCGTTCAAGGTCAATGAGAATGATAAAGTGAAGCACATCCGCTCGAACACAAAACTGCTAAGCTTCTCGAACGGTCAGAAGTACATTCTCTGCTCCATACTTGACAACACAGAACAGGTCAACCTTACAACGTCTCTTGCCAAGAAGCGCAAAAGCTACCGCGATGCTCTTGATAATGGCAGCGAGTTCAACTTCTTCTTCAACGTTTCTGACGGACTCATCCGTGAGAGATTTGTCACCGCTCATGGCATCGACTTGATAAAGGAACTTGGATATTCTCTGCCCGTCTCATTCGATGAGATCATGAAAAAATATATTGAAAGCTTTGAGCTTGACTTTGCAAGCGATAGTATGCGCAAAAACTTCACCTGCGCCGGTCTGATCGAATCCTTTAACAGCGGTATTACAAATGCTGTCGCCGAATACTACAATCCCAAAAGAGACTTATATATCCGCGTGAACTGCCTGCTGTCGCTCGACGACGAAACGGGACAGGTACACGCTTATGTCGTTGCCTACGATATTTCCGAGGTTCGCAAAAAAGAACAGATGCAGAAGGAAGCGCTCAGTGCGGCAAACAGCGAGATGATCAAACGCCTCGATGTTATCCTTGACGGTATAACGGGAGGTCTCAAGATAATCGACGTCGAAGACAATTACAGTTATTCGTTCATAAACGAAGGAGCTTCGCTGCTTCAAGGATATTCCGTGAACGAATTTCTTGAGAAGTTCGGCAAAAGCATCATCAGCAATATCCACCCCGAGGACGGTGAAGCCGCTCTTGAAGAGGCAAAGCGTCAGATACGCGAAAAGGGCTTTTTCTCCGTCAAATACCGCGTTCCGCACAGGGACGGAAGCATAAAATGGGTGATCGACCGCGGAAAGCCGGTCGCCGATCCAGTTTCGGGGAAAACGCTCTGGTATACGCTCATGCAGGACGTCACCGAGCTCGAGGAACGCAATAATCAGCTCGGCAACGCTATCGCTATGCAGGAGCAGATGTCCGATTCACTCGGAACAGGCATCCTCGCGTATACTCTCCCAGACCACAGGATACTGCTGTTCAATCAGGAGGCAAAGCGCATTTTCGGCTGTGATGAAAGCGACCTTAATACCTCCGGAGACCTCCTGCTAAGATATGTTATCCCCGAGGACTTGAAGAATATGAGTATAACTATTCAAGAACTCAACAAGCCCGGTGACAACGTGGAATACTTCTTGCGCACCTGTATTGATGACGGAGTTATCCGCTCGGTACGCTGCAATACAAAGCTGCTCAGCTTCCCTAACGGCAAGCTCTTCATCCTCAGCTCCGTTATCGACATCACCGAGCAGGTACTCATGGAAAAGCGCATCGACGCTGAACGCCGCCAGTACAGAAATGCGCTCAACTACGGAACCGAATCTGTTCTCAGCTTTGATCTTACAAAAAGGATCATCAACGAAAAGATCGTCACCTACGATGGACGCGATCTCATCTCCGAGCTTGGATTGCAGCTTCCTGTCACCTATGACACGCTCGCACGGAACTGGTTCTCCGAAAAAAGAGTCGTCATTGATCCTGCCTATAAGGATAAGCTTCAGATACTCACCAGCCGCGACCGCCTTATAGAAGCTGCCGCAAACGGCAATTTCATAAGAAATATCGAGTACTACGTTCCGTCTATCGGAAAGTACTACCGTATACTCATCGTTTTATATAAACTGCTTGATAACTACAAGGTCAATTTCTTTATCTATGATGTTACCTCGAGCCGTCATGAGGAAAGACAACGCCGCTCCGTTATCGAATCTCTCGGAAAGATCTACTCGTCACTCTACCTCCTGTCGCTCAAGCGCCAATCGTATACGGCATTCCTCCAGCGCGATGACACCGCTCTTGAACTGAAAGATCGCGGTATACTTGACGAGTTCAGAAACATTTACGTTAACAAATTCGTAGCTGATGAATTCAAGGATAAGCTCACTGAATTTCTCAGCGATGACTTTATACGCACTAATTTGCGCCAGTCTGACTTTGTTAATATTGAATTCCGCCGCAATGGCTTAGGTTGGTGCAGACTTACTCTCGCAGTATCGGAGCGCGATGATTCGGGCGAGATCATATCCGTAGTATTCGCAGGCTCTATTATCGAGGCGGCTAAGCAGGCTGAGCTCGCCCAGCAGGAGGCTCTCAGAGCAGCATACGAATCGGCTAATATCGCAAACTCCGCAAAGACCGATTTCCTCGCAAATATGAGCCACGACATAAGAACTCCGATGAACGCTATCATCGGTCTTACGGCGATCGCAGGCACTCACCTTGACAACAGAGAACGCGTTTCAGACTGCCTCTCCAAGATCACCGTTTCCTCCAAGCATCTCCTCGGCATCATCAATGAGGTACTCGATATGTCCAAGATCGAAGCAGGCAAGCTCGATTTGCTGGACGATGAATTCAACATGCCCGATCTGCTCGACAATCTTCTCACAATGTCGAAGCCCGAAGTCGATGCCAAGCACCATGAGCTCACTGTCAAGATACGCGGCATCGAACACGAAAACGTTATCGGTGACAGTCAGCGCATTCAGCAGGTGTTCATGAACATAATGAGCAATGCGATCAAGTATACTCCCCCTCACGGAAAGCTCGCTCTTACGGTGTCCGAGAAGTTCACAAACACCCCGAGAGTAGGCTGCTATGAGTTTATCTTCGAGGACAACGGATTCGGTATGAGCGAGGAATATCTCGAACACATCTTCGAACCTTTCTCACGCGCACGCAGTGACAACCGTATCGACAAGATACAGGGAACAGGTCTCGGAATGCCCATCACAAAAAATATCGTCCAGATGATGAACGGCGAGATAAAGGTCGAGAGCAAGCTCAATGTCGGCACAAAGATCACCGTTACGTTCTTCCTGAAGCTCCGCGATAACGATGAGCCTGTCACATACGATAAATTTATCGGTCTGCCGGTACTCGTTGCCGATGACGACGAGAGCGCCTGCATCTACACATGCCAGCTTCTCTCTGAAATGGGTATGAAAGGAACATGGGTGCAGAACGGTCGCGAGGCTGTCGATCAGGTCAAGGAACGTCACAATAGCGGAAGCGACTTTTTCGCCGTGATCCTCGACTGGAAAATGCCCGAAATGGACGGCTTGGATGCCGTACGCGAGATAAGAAAAACAGTCGGAAAGCACGTTCCGATCATTACCACTTCGGCTTACGACTGGTCTGATATAGAATTTGAAGCGAGAGCCGCAGGTGTTAACGCATTTATCTCGATTGAATGTCCATAAAGACAATANNTCAAGTCAAGGATGCTACACCTCTTCAGCGAGCTCGTAAAAGACGGCTCAGAGGAACAGCACACCTCCGAGCTTGAGGAATTCGCAAAGGAACGCTTTGACGGCAGACGCGCTCTGCTCGTTGAGGACAACGAACTGAATGCCGAGATCGCTACCGAGATACTCACTATGGTCGGTCTCGAGATCGAGCACGCCCATGACGGAAAGGAAGCCGTTGACATAATGACCTCTGTCGAGGAGAACTATTTCGATATTGTCTTTATGGACATTCAAATGCCTGTCATGAACGGATATGAAGCATCAAGAGCGATAAGAACGCTCCCGAGCGATTACGCGCGTTCGGTACCTATTCTCGCGATGACAGCCAATGCCTTTGCTGAGGATGTTGCCGCGGCAAAAAATGCAGGCATGAACGAGCACATCGCAAAGCCTCTCGACCTCAATCAACTTCTCCGTGCTCTCAAAAAGTGGCTGAAATAACATAAAACAACAGGGAGACCTCTCATCGGAGAAGTCTCCCTGTTGTTTTAACGAATATCCATCCCCTCGAGAATGGTCTTGGGTATCGCAGCCATATGCATGAATCCGCCCATCTCTTCCGTGACCATATCTCCGTCCTTCGGAAAGTAGCTGTCGTTATCAAGCGAGAATCCGAGCCGCTTTCTGTCGTCGATATATATCTTATCGGCGTGCAGATAATGCCCTCCGCTTGGAACCTCAGCGTAACAGACCGCGTAGTCGTAATCATCGAGGGAGTATTTCGCCTTCATATCCTGAAAAGCCTCAGCGATACCGTTTACCATGCCGATCTCGCTGTCCTCCTCGGACTGCTTCAAGCCGTAGCTTTCCTCCGCAAAGGCAAGCTCCTCCTCATTCGTGATGAGGACAACCTCCAAACGCGGCGGTATCCTTTCTCCTGACAGGCAGCCGCATGTAAAGCTGTTGACAAAGACGCCGTCTTCCTCACCAAAGATAAGCCTCTCGACTGTCGGAGCGGTCTTTTCCGTGACCATCTCGGGAGCAGTCGGCTCAATGTCGGCACGGCTCGATGATTCGTCATTTGTTATTGCTCCGCAGCCAATCAGCGGTATAGCTATACATGCTGCAATAATCATCTTTTTCATAGTGACACCTCCAATTTTTGTATTCACATATAAGTGTCCAAAAAAGAGGCATTTGCTGCATCGAAAACGTGAATTCGGCAGGTGACCCAATTATTCCGTGCAGGTTTTGTGCATTCTGTCAAGCATTACCAAGTCGGATTGCCGCCTGTAGACTTCTTTGCGTAATATGCAAGGATGAACGAAGCATCAACGGAATCGACCTCGCCGTCCTCGTTGACATCGCCTGCGATGAACTGTCTTTCGGTAAACGTCCTTTTTCCGCCAGTCGAGATCCTTGCGTACTCGGCAAGAACGAGAGATGCATCGACTGCATCTACCTCTCCGTCCTCATTGACATCGCCCTTTATAGCTCTTTTATCGAGGAAGAAAGTGACCCTTTTCTCTTCACAGGCAACGCCGTTAAAGGTCGATTCGGCTGTCTCAACGCTGTATTTTTCCTCGGTATCCTCGACCTTGAAGTCGATCGAAAAGATCTCGTATTTCTTCTTTCCGCCGTTGTTGTCGCTGTCGGGAACAGTGAACGTTTCCTCCGCAAATTCACTGCTCGGGATGCGAAGCTCGGTATCCTTTGCGCTGAAAGTGATAGTGTATATCCTTCCGTCAGTGATCTTCTCATTCTCATCGAGAACGAGATCGTAGCCCTCCATATCGAATGCGTACAGAGTTCCCTCCGTGGAGTTTAGCGTTGTCTCATAGTAAAGAGTATTTTGAGTCTCGGGCGAAGCAAATGTGATCTTCACCTTGAGCTCTGAATTATCGGGAATATTGAAAACAACACCGCCGCTCACGTCATTTGAGTTGAACTCCTTAAAAACAGGCTCTGCGAATTTAACATTCTCCTCGCCGTCTATAGCGGCAGCATTCGTAAAAACGGGTGCAGCGAGCATCGCTGCGGCTGTAATAGCTGTGATGAGCTTTTTCATTCTTATCTCTCCTTATCATTATTTCGTATTGAAACTGTAACACTGTTTAGATCGGGAATCATGCTCAGCTCTTCCTTCGGGATATAGAGCGAAAATCCCCTGTCGCTTACAGTTTCGGTCATTCCGAGGAGCTTGTCCTCGAAGCAGTTGAACGCCTCAAACGTCCGACCGCCGACCGTCACATATATCTCATCCATATCACCAAGCTCCGCCGACTCGTCAATAAGTCCATATATGTGGTGATAGAGATTAGCATCCTCGTAAAATTTGGCACACTCGGCTTCCGAGACGTTTAGCGCCGATATATCGCGCTCAGGAGCTGCCATAACGGGAGCATATTTCTGTAGATTACCGAGATTGCGCTCGACTATCTCAAGCACTACTGTTTTTGCTTCTCCGGAAGCGATCGCGTCCGTCCTGTACGGAACAGTCCTGCTGAACTCGGCGCTTGCGAACGACTCAGCCATAAACGGAAGTATCGCCTCTCCGTAGGAATCGCGGTACATCAAAAGACTTCCATCCGCACCCTCGCATGCAGTCTTTATGGTGACATCATCAAGACCTCTGAATCTGCCGACATATTCATAGCCAAAGTCTGCCGCATAGTTGAACTGTTCATCGCACGCAGGTCTCATCGGATAGAGCATCTCCGCAAGATCGCCGAGACGTTCATGCGTAATCGTGGGAACGATGCCCGAATAGTCGTCAAACTGCTTTCCTCCGAGGCTTCCGAGCACGGCATTTCTCGCCGCAAGCGCGCCTGCGTTGTTCCAGTGGGTATCGGTCATGTGGTAGAGCAGGACAGGCGAATCCGCCTTTTTGCTCCGAAGCACCTCCCTCATATCAAGGAATCCGAACGATTCCGTCGCATCAAAGTCTCCACCGGGAGAAAGTGAGCCTTCATAAGCCGACATATAAATGTCCCGCCGCTCCCCTATGATACGCACGAGCTTGTCGTAATTGCCCTCCTGCGATGAGACCTTGTAGTTGTACGGCATATACTCGGGGTAGACCGAATTTTTGTTCGGAGCTGCGAAAAACAGAAATTCCGCATCGTTTCGGGAGCAGAATTCACTCATCAGCCCGAGGTTGTGGCAGATATTGTTCACTGCCCTGTCGCTGAGAACGTTATTATGCATGAAGTCATCGGCTGTCGGCGCATAGTAGAGCCAGCCGTCCCTGCCGACAATTACATCCGCGTTCGCCGAAGTGCCTGTCAACTCTGCTCTGAGCTCGCCGTCAAGCGTTACGAGCCTTTGACGCAGACCGAAGTGCTCCGAGAAGTAGGTGTCGAATTGTGAGAAGAAGTCGGCATTGAGCTTTCCGTCCTCAGTAGTTATCTTTGGCGCTTCCGCGAGTCTGCGCTTCTCGGCGCTTTCGTTTCCCTTTGACAGCGGCATCGTCACCGCAGGCACGAGGCATATTCCCACGAACAATGCGGAATATACCGTATAAAGAAGCTTCTTTCTTTTCATCACTCGCACCTCCTCAGAAACGGAAATAGATAAACGGATTATAAGTCGCCGATGAGAGCGTCACGATGCATATGAGAAGCAGTACCAGTGATACCGCATAAGCGCTGACCTCAAGGTAGAGCGCCGAGCTCTCCGACTTAACCTTTCCGCGTATCGTCCTGCACACGGGCATCGAGAAGATCACCGCGCACACGAACATGATAATATACATGGGACTGAGCTGAGCCAAGAACTGCGACCACGCACCGTCACCGATGCGAAACGTTGTCGGATCGATCATTTTGCCGATATAGCGGACAGCTTGTCCGAGCGTATCGGCTCTGAAAAAGACGAAAGCGAATATCGTCACAAGAAGCGCATAGACATGCCGAAGCGGTTTCCACCATTTTTCGGGCTTTAACAGCTTATAAGACTCAAACATCATGAATGCACCGTTGAGGAGTCCCCACACGATAAAATTCATGCTTGCACCGTGCCAAAGACCTGTGCAAAAGAACACAGCAAGCTTGTTGAAGGCTGTCCTCAGCTCGCCCTTGCGGTTGCCGCCGAGCGGTATATAGAGGTATTCCTTGAACCACGTTGACACCGATATGTGCCAGCGGCGCCAAAATTCCTGCATACTTCCCGATATGTACGGGTAGTCGAAATTTTCTCTGAACGTGAACCCGAACATTTTTCCAAGCCCTATCGCCATATCGCTGTAGCCGCTGAAATCAAAGTATATCTGGAAAAGATACGAAACCGCACCGAGCCATGACAGCAGTATTGAAAGATGTGCGGTATCCATAGCGTAGATCGTATCGGCAGCCATTGCCATGGTATTTGCGATGAGCAGCTTTTTGGAAAGTCCGAATATGAAGCGGCGTATTCCCTGTGCCGTCATATCGGCACTGACAGTCCTGTGATCTATCTGATCGGCAAAATCGTAGTACTTGACGATCGGACCTGCCACGAGCTGCGGAAAAAAGGTTATATACAGCGCGACCTTGTATGGATTACGCTGAACGTATCTCGGTTCTTTATAGGAGTCTATAACATAGGACATAGCCTGAAACGTATAGAATGAAATGCCTATCGGAAGCGCAATATGCGGTATCCTCATATTCACGAACGGGAGCAAATTAGCTGTTTCCGCCGCGAATGCCGCGTACTTGAACACTCCGAGCATTCCGAGATTCGCTAATATGCCGATCACGAGCACGGGCTTGCGGACTTTACACTCCGCGCTCATTGCAAGTCCGAAAAAATAGTTCATCACAATGGAGATCAGCATCAGCACGATCGCTTTCGGTTCGCCGTATGCATAGAAGAAAATGCTGAAAACAAGGAGCAGTATATTCTTTGCCGTCATCGTCGGGATGATCCTGTAGAGGATATACACCGATGTCAAGAACAGAAATATAAATACGGGACTGCTGAATACCATAGGTTCACTCCTTTATGGTCTTTTCAACGGCATCAGACATTTGCATAGTAGTCGATGCTTGTGATCGAAGTGCCGGATACGCCGATCGTAAGCTCCTGTCCCGAGCCTGCGCTGTAGGTGTAGTAGCTGCCGCTCTTCTGATAGCCTGTGCCATAGAGCGCCTCCATATCGGACACGCTCATTCCGACCTTGAGACCGTCGGCGGTGGAGTATGACGGAGAGGTTATCTCAATCTCGTAGATGATGCTCTGCTCGCCCTGTAAATATGTGTATATCGTAAGTCCGCTGTAGGTGTATACCCTCTGATCTGCGCCGTTGCTTAGACATCCGGGAGCATCGGAAACATCGCTCGGAGTGCCGAGAGCGGCTACAAGACCTGCCGCATCGGTATACCAGAAGCCGACACGACTGCTGCCGA
>DHYN01000022.1 GCA_002414125.1 Ruminococcus sp. UBA5129
ATGGGTATCAGTTCTTGAGACTGTGGTGCCGTCCTCGTTCACGTCAATAGCCGTCTTGTGGATAACATCCGAGATAGCTGCATCCTTGTCGTACATCTCAGAGAAATCCGCTAAACTGGGATCGAATGCGAACGGCATTCCCATGCTCTTGAGGACTTCCTTAAGGCTCGTGCCGTAATCGAGCTTGAATTTCGGCATCTTAGTATGGAGCTCATCGGGATAGCTCGGAGATGAGAGCGACCTCAGAAGCTCCGTTTCATCGAGCGAATCGACAAATTCATCAACGCTGCCGCAACGGCAGTTATCATGGCTGGCACTGCATGCCCGCCTGAATTTGTTGAGATCAAGTATGTCTATCTCGACCGTCCATTCGTATACATGATCGTAGATTCAAGCACTAATCTGCCATTGTTCATGGGCAAGCTCGACAAGCTCGCAGAATAAAAAATAGCAAAAATGAATAATNNAGGAATGCTACGAATTTGTATTTTCTGTTCTTATAATCCTTTGAGAAGCCTGTTGCGTTCGGAAGCTCGAAATACTCACGCTCGCACGAGGACATCATCTGCGCATCCTGCTCAGTGCCGTCCTTGAGCGTGAACTTTCCATCGTGAACACTGTACTCCTCATAGGGCGAAGCCCACTTCGACTCGAAATAAAGCGTATTGATAAGACACATGACGCTTTCGGGAGATAAGCTTTCAATGATAGAGGGTATCATTCCGCGCGTATTGTCGCTGACCCAGCGATTTATCTCGCTTACGCCCGAATCATCGAACGGTACGCTGTATATCTCGGCATCGTGGTATCCGACATTTGTATCAAGGAAGCTCTGCTTCGGGATGTAATCCTCCATTTGGTTATTGAGCCAAAGCGAGTTGTTGAGATCGACATATGCGTTCTCTTCGGTCTCTACAACGCTTGCGTAGGATGCAAGGTACTTATTGAGCCTGTCCATATCCATACCTGCGCCGAGGACATCTTTCATCTGCTCGAGAGTCTCTCCGCCCGCACCGTTAGCGCACATAGTCAGCGCGTACATGACGGATGTCGGAGAAACGAGAGCGTTCTCATCGCAATTGCACTGCTTGAAAAGCTCTACTGCGAATCGCATCTGTGCCGAAACGAATTCGTTATCCTTTTTGAATTGTCCGACAGGCTTTCTCTGAACATCGTTTCCGATACGCTGAGAAACGGTCGGTTCAAAGCCGTTCGGGAGCTTATTGACCATGCTCACAAGATATTTCTGTACGAACATAGCATCGAGTACGTTTACGCCGTCTCCTATCTGATAGACATCCGAGTTGCGGAGCATACTTTTCTGTTCCACCGTGCCGCTGTCGGACGGTCTTACGATGTAGCAGAGTATTGCGAGCACATCATTGATAGTTACCTCGCCGTCAAGATCGGCATCACCGTAAATCTCGGAGACATCCTCGAACGGATCGCTGTACAAGTCAGCCGAGCTCGGAACGGCAGCAAGCGCCGATGCGCCGATAGCGAGTGCGGAAACTGCTGATATGATCCTGTGGGACTTTTTCATAAAATACACCTCTTTCTTTTTTAGTAAGCTGTCAGTCGTTCATTGTGCGGTATTCTATATATATTATACTACAGAACGTGCTTTATTTCAAGAGCTTTTTAGAGATCACTCGAGGCAACCACATAAAAAATCTGAAAAAAATCCGGAAAATTAGTGCAAAATGACTAATATCACCGCTTATCGCCGATACGGACGTTTATGTATTTTGTTTTGACCTTTGAATAAAGTATCCTCTGCTCGCTGTAGAGTCCGCGATAGCCTGAGAGCATGAAGCTCACGGCGCAGGCAAGCACGCAGAAAACAAGGCTCTCTCCGCCAAAAAGCTCAATGCTGAGGAGGATCGAAGCGATCGGACAGTTTGTGACGCCGCAGAACAGCGCTATCATACAAATTGCCGCACCGAATGAGCAGTCCACACCGAGAAGTTGTGAAATGACGCTTCCGAACGAAGCTCCGATGAAGAATACAGGGAAGATCTCACCGCCCTTGAAGCCAGAGCCGAGCGTTACAACGGTAAATACCATTTTTATCAGAAATGCAAGCACGAACGGGCGTTCCGTGAAAGCGGAAACTATCATCGCACCGCCTGTTCCGTTGTAGTTCTGCGAGCCCGAAAAGATAGTCAGCAGCACTACGATGCAACCGCCCGTGACGGCTCTGACATAGTGGTTCTTGATCTTGCGGAAGAGCTTCAAGCCGCAAGTCATCGAAAGGCAGAACGCGAAGCTGAGCACTGCGCACATAGCTCCGAGGAGCGCAGTTTTGAGATAGCTTACAGGATCGGGCTCGGGGAAAGCAACATTCACCGCAAGAGGCGTTATCCCGAATGCCGCAGCTATATAGCGCGCAACTACCGACGATACGACACACGGAACGATCGCCGAATAGTGGAAAATACCGACACTGATGACCTCCATCGAGAAAAATGCCGCGGTGACAGGCGTTCCGAAAACAGCCGAAAACATCGCGCTCATACTGCACATTGTGAGGATGCGGCGATCGTCATGATCGAAATTGAACACATGGCGGCCGCAGTATGAACCGATCGACGCGCCGATCTGGAGCGATGCCCCTTCACGTCCGCTCGAACCGCCGAAAAGATGTGTGATCNNGTGATAACGGCTGCGCCGAAGATGCTCGCAGCGTGGCGGAATCCCATATGGGTATTATCACGGACTGCGAGTATCACAAGATTTGTGCCCTTGTCATGGCTGTAGCCGAGAAATTTGTACAGAAACGCGATAGCCGCGCCTGCAAACGGCAGGAGAAATATTATCCAGATATGCTGACCGCGGAATTTTTCAGCCGCAGATGAACACAAGTGGAAAAGCACCCCGATCATTCCGATGAACGCACCTGTCAGGCTGCCGAAAAACAGCCATTTCAGAAAGCTTTTCGATTCAGGAAGCTCCTCATGCTTTATTTCGTTCGAGAGACTTCTTAGGATCTGCTTCATATCAGCTGAGCTTTACGGGGAGACCGTTGATCTGAATATTGGGGTCGTCTATGTCGATGAGCAGACATCTTCTGCCGTCAACAACACTCGTGCGGATCTTATCGGCTGCCGAAGGCTTGATGTTGACTGTGATGCCGGGTGACGTGAGCACTGTCTTTGTCTCAATAAGGTTTGAAACGGTCAGCGGAGCGGTTCCGCATGTCTTTTCGTAGACAGGCTCTACCATTTGGATACGCTCCTCGGGAACGCCTGATTCCTCGAGTATCTCACGGATCTTTCCGCAGTCGATAACTGTCTTGTCGGTCTCGTTCTTGTTTTCCTCTGCGACCTCCTGAAGCTTGTCGTTGACGGTCTTTATGAGCATGTAGTCGAGATCGTCGCCCGCAACGCTCTTGAGAATGTTTTGGAAATTAGCTTTTTCGTTCTCCGGCGACATCACGAAAGTACATCCGAGAATGTCCTCGATGATGGAGGTATTGGGCTTTGAAGCCGATCTCGCGTAGTACATCACATGGTTGATGTCGGTACTGCGATTGCTGAAAACCGGATAAAGGAAGCCGTCCGAAGGAGCTTTGCTGATTATCAGCTCGTTGTTGACCTTTTTGGTTATCTCGTTGTTGAACGAATCGAAAACGAAGCCGTCCGAGCCAGTATTTACAGGACAGATCGCTGTGAGAAGATAGCGGTAGATCTCGTCCTCGCCCTCGGCGAATTCGTCATTCTTGTCTTTTTTACGGATAGTGTATGTACAGTAAGCCGTGAGGACTGCAAAGGGTCCCTCGTAGCTTATGTTATTTGCGATATGGTTGAGAAAGTTCTCGCTGACGAGCTCGTCCTTCAGCTCCGATCTGAGAAGCTTGTAGAGAATGTCCTGCGGCTTGCCCTCCTCATATGCCTCGTTCGGGAACTCATACTCCACGAATGACTTTCCGACATTCGTGTTGAGAACCTTTTTCAACGTCTCGTCATAGACATCGTGCTCCTCGACCGACATTGTCAGACACGATGCCGTATTCTGATAACGGACACTCTTTTCGGCATCAACAAATCCCGTCAGGATGCGTTCCATTATGAAAAATCCGCTCTTGTCCGAAAAATTCTTCTTGATCTCTGCTGTTTCTTTCTTATTCATATTCTTTTCCTTTCGTATTATGAGTGTATATATATTATACTACCAAACGTGCTTTTTTTCAAGAGTTTTTTAGAGCTCGCCTTCAGGCAGTATATTAATTTCAATCAGATATCAATTTAACATTTTATTCGCAAATGAAAAGTCTGTATCGCAAATTTGGTCGCATATTGCACGAAAATAACGCGTTTGCTTGACTTTTATATTTGTGTGTGATAGAATAAAATTAATATAATGACCGTATTGTGCTCACTACGGAAACTATGTAAAAGATTTATTGAGAGGGTATTTTACAATGAAGAAATTTATGAAAGGTCTGACGGCGATCTCGGCAGCCGCACTTGCTATTTCGTGTGCTGCCTCTGTCGCTCCGAAAAACAAATCGGTCAGCTTCGAGACTACCGCTGCCGACACAGGCAACGACGACTGGCTCCACGCAGAGGGCAGCCGTCTTTACGACAAGAACGGCAACGAGGTCTGGCTCACCGGTGCGAACTGGTTCGGCTTCAATTGCAGCGAGGCTTGTCCTCACTACCTTTGGGCAGGCGATATTGACGACATCCTAAAGGACGTCACCGACCGAGGCATCAACGTTTTGCGTTTTCCCGTTTCCACTGAGCTTCTGCTCTCGTGGATGAACGGAACTCCCGATCTTCCCAACAGCATTATGACCAACACCGATCCGGCTTTCTATGTCAATCCCGATTTCTGCGAGGCTGACGGAAAGACTCCGAAAAATTCAATGGAGATTTTCGACATCATCATGCAGAAGTGCAAAAAGTACGGTGTAAAGGCTTTCATCGACATCCACAGTCCCCACACCGACAACTCGGGTCATAACTATAACCTCTGGTACGGCAAGGAAACGTCAAAGGGTCATATGGTGACTGCCGAGGACTGGATAGATACGCTCGTATGGATCGCCGACAAGTATAAAAACGATGATACTCTCATCGGCTATGACCTCAAAAACGAGCCGCACGGTAAGGGGCAGGAGGGCGTTGAAGCTGCAAAATGGGACGGCTCTACCGATGAGAACAACTGGGCTTATGCCGCTACAAGGTGTGCCGAGGCTATTCTTGACGTTAACCCCAATGCCCTTATCTTCATCGAGGGCGTTGAGCAGTCAATGAGCGGCGCTATGGACGGCGACTACTGGGGTATGCCCGACAGACGCGACAATTCACCGTATATCGGCGCTTGGTGGGGCGGAAACTTCCGCGGCGCAAGAGAATATCCCATCGTTCCGAAGCAGGGGACGAGTCAGATCGTCTATTCTCCTCACGACTATGGTCCGTCTGTTTATGCTCAGACATGGTTCGACAAGGACTTCACCACTCAGACTCTCCTCGACGACTACTGGTACGATACATGGGCATGGATAAATGCCGAGAACGTTGCTCCTGAGCTCATCGGCGAATGGGGCGGTCACATGACCGGCGACAACGGTAAGTGGATGGTGCTCTTGCGCGACTACATGATCGAGAACC
>DHYN01000091.1 GCA_002414125.1 Ruminococcus sp. UBA5129
AAAATCATTTGAAAAGTGTTGACATAATGGGAAATTTTTTGTACTTTTTGACAAGTAAAAAAGTCTTGAATTTCACTGCGAAATATGTTATAATTATAAGGATTTCGTATTTTTCGATACGGAAAGGAGCATGATCGTGAGATACCAAATATGTTCTGCGGTTGCTGCCGCCTGCATCGCGCTCTCGTCATGCGCAGACAAAACCGTTTCACAGCGCACTGTGTTCGCTATGGACACCGCTTTCACGATAAAGGGCGAGGATTCAGATGTATCGGCTGCGGCTGAGCTTATAAACGAGCTTGATCGCCTATTCGACCGCTATTCCCCGGAAAGCGACATTTACGCTATTAACGAAAGATACAGTTCAAACCTCTCCGATTATACGCGCAGGATCGTTTCCGAATCGCTGAGCCTTTCGGAAAAATACGGAAACAGTGTGAACATTCTCGGCGGCGAGATCACCGATCTTTGGAATATCGCCGCGGATGAACCCGTGATCCTGTCTGACGAGCAGATCGCTGCTGCTGTGAATCATACCGAAAACGCTTCGTTTTCGGTCGAGACCATGTGCTTCGCTGACGAGCTCGGCTCTATAGACCTCGGCGCTGTTGCCAAGGGCTTTGCACTCGACAGGATCGCCGAACAGCTAAACGGCGGATACTGCATTGTCTCTGCCGGCTCATCCGTGCTCATGTACGGAAAAAAGCCAGATGGGAAGCCCTTTTCAGTCGCCGTAAGAGACCCCTCGGACGGCTCTGAGGTGCTCGGCACGCTCGCTGCGGAGGAATGCTTCCTCTCCACCTCGGGCGGCTACGAACGCTTCTTTGAGCTGAACGGAAAACGGTATATCCACATCTTTGACCTTGGATCGGGCATCCCGTGCGAGACAGACCTCACCTCGGTGACGGTAGTTTGCAGCAGCGGTATCCTCTCGGACTTCATGTCCACACTCATATTCACAGGAGGCTCTGAAAAGCTCGGCGATTATATGGATATCCCCGAAATATCCGTGATCGCGGTCACAGAGGACAAAACCGTCTATGTGAGCGCCGACCTCGATTTCACACTCAGCGCCGACTCCGATTACTCGATCGAGGTGTGGAACAATGATTGAACGCACTCACTTGTTAAAGCCTTGGGAGGCGGCTCTCATCGCGCTTCTGCTGACAACGGCAGCGGCGGTGTTACTGNNTCGCTCGGACGAAAACGGCAAAACGGCTGTGATCGTCTGCGGCGATGTCACGGAAAAACTGCCGCTCGATGAGGACGGCTCGTTCCGCTTTGACGGTATCAACGCGGAATTTGTCGTCAAGGACGGAAAGATCGCCGTCCGCGATGTCGGCTGTCCCGACAGGATATGCGAGAAAACAGGCTTCATAGGAGCTTCGGGACAGGCGATAATCTGTGTCCCCAACAGGCTCACGGTAACTGTGACAGCCTCGGATGACGGCTTTGATGCAGCCGTGGGGTGAGCGTATGAAAATAAAAAAATCACGCTATATAGCCATTATGGGAATCATGCTCGCACTCGCATCGGCGCTTCAGTTCCTCGAGAGCCTTATCCCCATGCCACTCCCTCTCGGAGTAAAGGCAGGACTTTCGAGCATCGTTGTGATGACGGCTCTTGTGCGATTCGGCTTCGGCTCGGCAACCGCTGTCGCAATCCTCAAAAGCTGCTTCGTGTTCGCAACGCGCGGCGCTTCGGCATTCTGGATGTCGGTCTGCGGAGGCATCGCCTCGGTCATTGCAATGGGACTGGTAGTCCTACTCACGCACAGAGCAAAGGACGGCTCGGGTATCATCCTCATGTCGGTCTGCGGAGGGGTCTGCCATAATCTCGGACAACTCGCGGCAGCCTCGGTCATCGCAGGCAGCGTCTACACCGTCTCGTACGCTCCGATACTCATCGTTTCGGGCGTTATCTCGGGGATATTTACAGGAACGGTCTTTGGACTCATACGAAACAAGGCGTTCCGCGAAAAAAAACATTAATCTACATATCATCTATACATCATATATAAAGGAGAGTTTCTATGAAAAAACTCAACGGTTTGAAGCTGAACCACCGCAAAAATACGGAGGACAGCGCAACGATCGATTTTCCCGTTCCGGCAAAGGTGAAAATACCGATGTCAATGAACATGGGCGCACCGTGCATTCCGCTCGTAAAGGTCGGAGATACGGTCACTGTCGGTCAGAAGATCGGCGATACCGACGCTCCGTTCAGCGTGCCCATTCACTCGAGTGTTTCGGGAAAGGTCACTGCTTTAAGCGACTATCAGACGGTCGGCGGCGCGGTATGCAAGGCTGTCGAGATCGAAACGGACGGCATGCAGACCGTCTCGGACGAGGTAAAGCCGCCTCAGATCACAGACAAGGAGAGCTTCCTCAAGGCTGTCCGTGAAAGCGGCTCGTGCGGTCTCGGAGGCGCAGGCTTCCCGACACACATAAAGCTCAATCCAAAACAGGCGATCGACACGCTCGTTATCAACGCCGCGGAGTGTGAGCCGTATATCACTGCCGATTACCGCGAAATGATCGAGAATGCTGACGACATCATCGGCGGCGTGAAACTCGTTATGAGTATGCTCGGGATAAAGTTCTGCAAGCTCGCTATCGAGGCGAATAAGCCAAAGGCGATCGAGAATTTCACCGAAATGGCAAAAAATGACGATGCCATCGACATAGTTACGCTCCCTTCCTCGTACCCCCAGGGTGCAGAAAAAGTCATTATATACAACACGACAGGACGCATCGTAATGGAGGGACAGCTCCCTGCGGACACTGGCGTTATCGTGCTGAACGTTTCGACCTGCGCTTTCCTCTACCGCTACTCCAAGGACGGTATGCCGCTCGTTACGCGCCGTCTGACAGTTGACGGAAATGCCGTCGGCGAGCCGAAAAATATCCGCGCCGCTATCGGTACTCCGTTCCGCGCTATCCTCGAATACTGCAAGACCGACCTCGATTCCGTTATCAAGCTCATCGGCGGCGGTCCTATGATGGGAATGTCGATACCCGATGCCGATATGCCCGTTGTGAAAACCTCCAATGCGCTCCTTGCGATCAAGACCTATGACGAGCGCAAGACCTCCTCGTGCATCCGCTGCGGAAGATGCGTGAGAGTTTGTCCTCTCGGACTTATGCCTGCCGACATAGACCGCGCTTACAAGATCCGCGACATTGATGAGCTCAGGAAGCTCAAGGTGCTCCTCTGCATGAACTGCGGAAGCTGTACCTATGTATGTCCCGCTAACCGCAAGCTTGCCGAGACCAATCAGCTCGCCAAGTCGATAATCCCAAGAAAGTAAGGAGGTCATGAGATGAATAAGCTTATTGTTTCACCTTCTCCGCATGACGAAAACTATGTTAAAACTTCAACGGTAATGCTCAACGTCATTATCGCTCTGATGCCTGCGCTCGGTGTCGGCTGCTATGTATTCGGTCTCCGTGCGCTGCTGCTGACAGCCGTATGCGTTGCAAGCTGCGTTGTATTCGAGTTCGGATGCAGAAAGCTCATGAAGCGCGAAAATACGATCGGCGACCTTTCTGCCGCTGTAACGGGTGTGCTGCTCGCGATGAACCTCCCCGTAACGCTGCCGATAAGCGCCACAGCCGATGTTTCCCCGA
>DHYN01000032.1:0-2138 GCA_002414125.1 Ruminococcus sp. UBA5129
CGATTTTCGGGCGTTTTCATTTATCTTCAATTATTTTTAATTTTTTGCGAAGTCTCAGTTCTGCAAAAAAATCACTCAGAACGGCGGCGCATTGCTCCTGCATCACACCCGAGGTCAGCGTGGGCTTGTAGTTATACGGCAGGTCGAACATTCTCTGGACGGATTCGGCAGAACCGCTTTTGAAGTCTGACGCGCCGAAGATAACGTTGTCGATGCGAGCGTTGATGATCGCACCGCAGCACATCGGGCACGGTTCGAGGGTGACATAGATTGAGCAGTTAGGAAGCCTCCAGCCGCCGAGCCTTTTGCAAGAGGCATCAATGGCGATAAGCTCTGCATGTGCGAGGGCATTTTTTGCGCTCTCACGAAGATTCCGTCCCTCGCCAACGATCTCTCCGGTGTCATTTTTTACGACAACAGCTCCCACAGGGACTTCTCCCTCGGAAGCTGCAAGTCTTGCGAGCTCGAGCGCCCGCTCCATAAAGTATTCGTGGTTCATATGATGATCTTCATAGCTGCGGCGACCAAAGCGATAACGAGAGCTCCCGTGAACGAGATGATCTTGAACGAGCTGAGGAGCTTAACCCTTAGCGGAATATCGCTTGTGTACCTTGCAAATGTCTTAGCGGAGCCGATCTCCATTATCTTGTATAAGATAAGAAGAATGAGTACTGCGGCAAGAAAAGCGACCGCCATGATCGCATTTCTTATCATCAGCATTCTGTCTGTAGTGTTGGTTTCGAGCAGATTGATACCGAGTCCGAAAACCTTGTAAATGACGTGCACCATAGCGGGAGCATAGATTGTACCGCACCGCAGCATAGCGATGGAAGCCGCGATGGAAACGATAAGTATCGAGAGCATTGACGAGATGTCGGGCATGAAAATAGCCGAAGCAACGGAGCTTATGGCAACTGCGTACACATCGCCGTATTGTCTGAGCGCGATGAACATTCGTCCTCTGAACAGGCACTCGAAGAGTATCGAGAAAAAAATCACATCAAATATCGTAAAAACGATAAATTCCGTATGACCGAGCACAGAGCCGTCCGTATCGTAAGAGCGCAGGAAATAGAACATTTCCTTTGAATCCTCCGAAAAGGCGTTTGGGATGAGGGTGACAACGCTCGCGATGACCGCGGTTGCAATGGCAAGGACGAGTTCGCCTGAATTTTTGAGTTTAGAGGGGTAGGCGAGCGCGTTCGGCATTTTGAGCTGAGCTCTCACAACGATGAGCGGAATGAGGAGCTTTAGCAAAGCGACGAAGATTAGCACAACAGTGACCTCGCGTCTGCCGCCCACGACGATCGACTTGTAGAAGGTCTCGTGAATATTGACTCCGAGGACGCCGAGAACGTTGATGAAAAGTTTTTTGAAGATGTTTTCGACACCAAGAGCGATGAGCAGGACAACGCCGATGAGACTCACAAGCTTTGAGAGTCTGACGTTCTCGACCTCGGCAGGATTTGTATGCACAAAGCCCTTGCTCTCGATGAAAACGCTTTCCCTGCTGTTGTAGGAATAGCTGTATGTATAGGGATTCTGTTTATTTTGTCTCCATTTAATGAATCTTGCGTTATACTCGCTGCACTGGGTCGAGTAGTCGAAGTTATCCGATTCGTTGAGAGCCTCGCCGATATTTTTTTCGGTGATATTTTCGTCAAGCTCAGTCAAATGCTCACCTCCTCGAATGAAGTTCTTTCTGCAAATCGCAAAAAAGTCCACCTACATCGTATACATTATCTCATAATAATTCTACACTATCTGCGAAAGGTTTATGTTATTATTTTAACAAGTTTTCGTAAATTCTGTTTTAATTGTTTTTTATTTTTAACAATAGTTTTTCGGCATTTTTGCAGATAATGAGCGACCTTTCCTCATCGGACAGGGGAAGTCTGTTTATCATGGCGATCTCGTTGGCAGGAGAGTCCCACGGACAGTCGCTTCCGAAGAGCACTCTGTCCGCACCGTGAGCACGGATCAGCGCGAGGATCTGTTCATCGGAAAGATAGCGCGCAGTGACGGCGCAGTCGAGGTAGACGTTCGGGCATTTCCCTGCAAGGTATCTGAGCGAGTCCTCCGGATGCTTAACGCCGCCAAGATGAGCCGTAACGAACGTAAGCTCGGGCACGGCAGAC
>DHYN01000032.1:2153-5450 GCA_002414125.1 Ruminococcus sp. UBA5129
CTCAGTGCCGAACGGATCCCAGCCGCCGTGGAAAACGGCGATCAGACCGCACTCGGCGATCTTGCGGTAAATGGGCATCATGCGCTCCTCATCGGGGAGAAAGAGCTGATATTCGGAATGGAATTTCACACCGTAAAGACCGAGTGAAGCTATGCGCTCGATCTCATTGAGTGCGTCCTCGGAATCGGGGTGTATCGTACCGCAGCAGAAAATGCGGTCGGACATTATTTCAGCCGCCCAGTTGTTGATGGTGGTCTGCTGGGAGGGCTTTGTCGCAACGGGAAGAACCATAGCTTTCGAGACGCCGCATTCGTCCATATGACGGACAAGACCCGAGAGAGTGCCGTCCGTAGCAGGAGAGATACCGCTCGTAACGGAAAGTCCGCCGACAGCGCGTTGGGCGAGAGAGTCGGTGAAAGCGTGAGAATGAAAGTCAAAAATTTCCATAGAGTTACTCCATAACATGTTCCATAGCGTGATAGAAAATAGTCTTGACGTGATCGTCGCAGAGCGAATAGAAGATCGTTTTTCCGTCACGGCGGGCAGTCACAAGGCGAGCCTGCTTGAGCACACGGAGCTGGTGTGAGATCGCGGACTGGGTCATATTCAGGAGCTTTGCGATGTCGCAAACGCACATTTCGCTCCTGCTGAGAACGAAAATTATCCTTATCCTTGTGGAGTCGCCGAAAACCTTCAAAAGCTCGGCGCAGTCGTAGAGAGCGGCTTCATCGGGCATGACGTTGGATACCTTGTCGATTATTTCCTGATGAACTCCGCATTCACCGCAGATGTGTTCAGTCATTTCTTATCACACTCCTATTATAAATATGTATGTGCAGACAGCCGCAGCGATCGTTGCGAGGAAGAAGAAGCTTCCGATGATGCAGGTAGCTGAAGCGTACCTGTCGAAAACGCATTTGAAACGGCGGCAGAATCGGACTTTGCAGGGCTTGTCGGCGGAGTAGAGCTTGTTTCGGAGGAGCATCTCGCTCGGGAAAGCGCAGGGGTACTCGGTATCGCCGATGAGGTAATAAGCGACGTTGAAGCTGTTCTTTTTGTTTTTATCGGTGCGGACGAATCTTGCTTTGGTCTTTTTCGAGAACAGCATAGCCGTTGTCACGATGAGAAAGGCGAGCATGAGGAGAGCTGCAAAGCCGAGGAGAGCAAGTCCGCAGAAAAAAGCGATCGTGGAGATCGGGACTCCGAGACAGATGCAGAGTACGATGATGATGACAGCTCCAACGAGAAGTTCCATGCGTTAGCCTCCTTTGTGTGCATTATTATTACTATCATTATATCACATCTCATAAAAAAAAGCAAGACGGCTGTAACGTNNCGGCAGCTTCGCCGCCGCCCTTAACCGAAAACTTTTCAGCAAGAATAATTGCTGCTTGACACGGGTTAGCATGTGTGATATAATGAAAGCGCAGTTAAATTGCGGATTTTAAGAAAATAGGAGAAGAAAAATGAGCAAGAAAAAGAAAAAGCAGCAGACTAATGTCAAGGAAAAAGCCGTGGTAAAAACGGCGGAAAAGGCAGTCCCTGCCGCATCGGAAAAGCTGGCGAAAACTGCCGAAAAGAACAGCTCGCGTGCGTATAACCATAAAAACGGATTCGAGGTACTGTCGAAATACCGCGGTGCAGTTATGGGATTCGCGGCTCTGTGGATCCTGTTTTTCCACGAATGGCAGTACATTTTCCATGATAAATTCATCATCGGCGATGTCAACGTTGAAGCCTATATCAAGAGGATCGGCTTCTGCGGCGTGGATATTTTCCTGTTCCTCTCGGGTATCGGACTCACCTTTGCGATCGGCAAGGGCGGTCTCTTGAGCTTCTACTACAGGCGTCTGAAAAGAGTTTTCCTGCCGTTTTTCATTGTCGGTGCGATTCGCGCCGTGACCGAAAAATGGACTCCCGACAGCTTTTGGAAAAACGTCCTGTGCATCAATTTCTACAAGGTCAGCATGTACTCGTTCCTTTGGTTCGTTCCGGCTATCCTTACGCTGTACCTGCTTTTCCCGTTCTATTACAAAATTTTTGAAAAATCATCGAACAAGCTCGCCTTTACGGGAGCGATGTTCGTCCTGTGGATGGGACTTTCCCTTTGGTTCAGAGCCGATCTCCGTCAGGATCTCTACGGCTTCACAAACAGAATTCCCGTTTTCATCTTCGGCGTTTATGCAGGCTGGGCTACAAAGAACAACAATGTTGAATTTACGAAAACAAGCTGGTTCGTGCTCATTGTTACGCTTGTGACAGGTCTGTACTTTGGCTATCTGGCAAATTTCTTGGGTGTCGGATTCACGTTCCCTGTGTCGAATTGCAGTATCCCGAACCTCCTCATCGGCTTCTCGTTCCCGTTCGTTATGGCAAAGGGCTTCGATGTGCTCTGCCGCTTCAAGTACACAAAATGGTTCGGAAACGGTCTGGTGAAAATATTCGGCTTCTTCGGACTGTTCAGCCTCGAGCTGTACTGCGTTCAGGAGTGGCTCGGCGGAAAGGTCATGCAGGATCTTGCCAACGTCACCTCCGAAAACAAGGCTCATATCGCAAATTTCCGCATATTTATCGTTTCGGCAGTGGCAGGCTTCCTGCTTTATATCGTGGTGAAATACTTCTGGAAGCTCGTTGACTGGTGTGCCGAAAGGGTGATAAAAGCAATAAAAAAGACTGCTTGATGCAAAGACTGCCTGATGCGGTCGGAAGGGGTGTATACTTATGAACAAAAAAATGAGGAAAACAGTTATGACAGCAGTACTCGCCGCATTTATATGCGTTTCGACACTGCTCATACGCGTACCGATGCCGCTTGGCGGATATGTCAATCTCGGAGACTGTTTCCTGCTCGCGGCAGCATGGATACTGGGTCCGATATACGGCGCGGCTGCGGCTGCAACAGGTTCGGCGCTTGCCGATCTGATCGCAGGTTATCCCGTATACATCCCTGCGACACTTGTTATAAAGGCGGTTATGGCAGCCGCTGCGGCTTCGATAACGCGTTTTGCGCTTGAAAAAGCTCCTGCACGCAAGATCACTTCACTCGTACTCGGCGGACTTGCTGCCGAACTGATAATGGCAGGGGGCTACTATCTGTTTGAGTCGATGCTCTATGGCTTCGGCGCAGCAGTGGCAGGTCTCTCGGGAAACGTACTGCAAGGAGTGTGCGGTCTTGCCGCGGGAACTGCTTTGATCCGTGCTTTAGCTTCAACAGGCGTAACACGCAGGATAGGGTCGTATATTGAGCACACAGCTTGAATAGTGGCAAGCAGCAATTGATCCTGCTGAAAAGTCTTT
>DHYN01000054.1:0-708 GCA_002414125.1 Ruminococcus sp. UBA5129
CTTCGTCAGGCTGCGCTTGCTCCCGAGCCTCCCACAGAGCCTCCTACAGATCCTCCGACACAGCCTCCTACACAGGCAGGTCAAGGCGGAAACACGGTTGATCCTTCCAAGCCGATGATGGCTATCAGCTTTGATGACGGTACTTCACAGTATGGTACAAGAATCGTTGACGCTCTTGCTAAGCAGGGATTCCAGGCAACATTCTTCTACGTTGGAAACTGGATCAACAATCCCGGCGAGATCACACACGCTTACGAGTGCGGTATGGAGATCGCTAACCACACGACATCTCATCCGAACCTTACTCAGAAGTCGGCTTCCGAGATACGCAGTGAGTATGACCAGTGTTATAGCAAGCTCAAGGGCATCATCGGTACAGAGCCGTCTAAGCTTATGAGACTTCCTTACCTTGCTTCAAACTCTACAGTACAGTCAACACTCTACGATGTTCCGCTCATCTCATGTTCTATCGACACTCAGGACTGGAACGGCGCTTCAAAGGATCAGATCGTAAGTACGATAAAGAACGCTATGAACAATAAGTCGGCAGACGGAGCTATAATCCTTTGTCACGAGACTTACGAATCAACAGCATCAGCTATTGAGGAGATCGCTCCTTACGCTAAGGCACAGGGTTGGCAGATCGTTACTATCTCCGATATGTACAAGGCTAAGGGCAAGACTCTCAGCGGCGGTCAGGTTCACACA
>DHYN01000054.1:750-3978 GCA_002414125.1 Ruminococcus sp. UBA5129
AAGGCAGTCCGAACGGGCTGCCTTTTTGGTATTATACTGTAAAAAATGCCCTTCCATAAGAATGGGTGTCTCTGTAATAGTCTGATTTTTATGAAGCGGCGGCAGCAGTTACTGTCTCGGTCGAGGAAACTGTTGTGCCTACCGTCATTTCCTCGCTCGTAACGGCGGTCTGAGGTTCGGTTGACATCTCGGATAACGATTCGGAAACAGGCTCTGTAGCAGATGCATTGGTCGTTTCCTCTTCAATATCGGGGTAAGTAGGTGGTTCGGGAACTAATATTAGGAATTCCTCGAATGAATCGCTGAAGCGATATGTAGAATAAGCCGCATAATACATCAGTATAAGCGAAGCGTCAACAGAATCGACAGCTTGATCGCCGTTTGCATCGGCTTTCTCGAACTGTTCATCGGTGAGTTCAAGCTTGTGACCGGTGGATTTCAGTGAATAAGCCTTGAGAATGATTGAAGCATCAACGGAATCTACTGCATCATCGGTGTTTACATCGCCGAGATATACATCGTGCTTCGGACGCGGTTTCAGTGTATGCGGCTGCGTTGGAGGCTGAGTAGGCGCTTGTGTCGGCAGGGGAGGGTAATCCTTGAGTTTCTTCGCGTGGAAGTAATCGTAGAGCACTTTAGCCTCAGCCTTAGCGAGCGCCTTAAGGTTATCATCGTTTGAAAGCCAAACAGCGGAACGGTAGTTCGTGTGGAACGAGTGCTCCATGAGTATACCGGGAGTGCCGACATATCGCGATGCAAAGAGCACGCTGTACCACTCGTCGTCCATACTGCCGTTCTTATCGTGATCGGCAGTACCCTTTCGCTGTTCAATAGCGCCCTTTTGGGTCGTTCCCATGACAGTTGAAGTCGTCTGAGCGATGAGAGCGCCGACCTCGCGGCTGATGTCGTCAATATCAGTCCACGGGAGATTTTGATAGCAGAAGGCGAGTGGCTGATCCGTTGAAGCCGAGCCGCCTGCATTGCTGTGCATAGAGATGAAGAAATCGTACCCCTTAGAGCGGAAGCCTCGTTCATTAAGTCCGACATCCTCCTCGAGAGTGCCTTTGGTAAGGGTCGCATAGACGCCGTAAGACCATAGCTCCTGTCGGAGATAATTGGAAAGCTTCCAAGTCATAACGCTTTCCCAGTACGAGGGATAGACAGGCGATTTGTTATAGTAGCTGTAGTGACCGGGGTCGATCTTGATCTTGATGACTCTCGGATCGAGCTTTGCCAGATTTTCATCCACGGGGATCTCTTCAGGCTTCGGTACATCCTTAGCCATATGGAGCTTAGCCGCAAAAATATCGGCGATCTCGTCTCCGTAGAAGTATTCATCGGCAGGAATATCGCTGAAGCTGATGTCATCGGTGTCCATCGAAGCTGAGCCGGCGGAAAGTGAAGTCGGCAGACTTACGCACAGCACAGCCGCGCACGTCAGTGCCGAGACAATTTTCTTAATCATAAAAAATACACCTCAATTCAACAATATGTATATTATACCACTTGATCGCAGCGAGGTCAAGTTTCATCATACTTTTATTGTTGAATTTAGACATATTATATAATTCTGTCGGTAATTTTTATTTGCAATTAACAAAATAACTCAAAGCTTTACAGTGTACCCGAGCCGAGCGAGAATCTCATTATCCGATTGGACGGTTATACCCGAGGTCGTGAGCATATCTCCCGAAATAGCGGCGTTTGCACCTGAACGGAAGCAGCCCTCGCCCTTATCGGCAACGAGTCCTCTGCCGCCTGCAAGACGGATGAAGGAATCAGGGAGAATAAAGCGGAAAATGGCTATGATACGTTGTTTTTCATCATCGGAGAGCGGCATGTTGTGTTCAAAAGGAGTTCCTTTGATCGGGTTCAGAAAATTGATCGGGACTGATTTGACGTCAAGCTCGCGCAGAGTAAGCGCCATGTCGATTCGGTCAGTCATAGTTTCGCCGAGTCCCATTATACCGCCGCTGCAAATGCTCAGTCCTGCGCGCTTTGCAGCTTTGAGAGCAGTAACCTTTTCGGCAAAGGTATGTGTCGTGCAGACTGACGGAAAGAAGCGTTCCGAGGTCTCAAGATTGCAGTGGTAACGGCTCGCACCTGCCGCGCGCACCTTTCGGAAATCATCCTCCCCGAGCAGTCCGAACGATGCGCAGACATTGATACCGACCTGCTCTCGGACTGCTCGGATGCTTTCGCAGACTCTGTCAAGCTCATCGGCAGTGAGGCGTTTTCCCGATGTGACGATCGAGAAGCGAAGCACTCCCTGAGCGGCGTTTTTTTCGGCATGTTCAACTATCTCGTCAGTCGAGAGGAGCGTATGCTCATCAATATTCGTGCGGTATGAGGCGGATTGAGCACAGTATTTGCAGTCCTCCGAGCAGCGTCCGCACTTGCCGTTTATGATCGTGCACATGTCAAATCGGTCGCCGCAGAAATGCTTTCTGAGTGTGTCCGCAAGGCTGCAAAGCTCTTCAAGCGGAGCATCGACCAGTGAGAGCGCCTTTTCACGGGAAATGCGTTCTCCAGAAATAATACTCTCCGTAATATTACGCAGCGACTCCATAGCTTGCTCCTTTCAGTATCGGGAGGACTCTTTTGCAGAATACCGCCGACACGATGCACTCAAAAATATCACCGATCACGGGCATGAGGAAGCAGTATTTCACAATCGTGAAAAGCTCCATTCCGTTGTGCAGATAGAGTCCGCAGATAGCCGCATAGTACGCAACGCCGAAGATATACGCGATCGCGAGACTGACAAAATTAGCCGTGAGGAGGCGTGCAAACGAAGGGCTTTTCACGGAATTTGCGATCTTGCCTGCTGCGAATGCTCCTATCGCAAAGCCGATGAGATAACCGAACGTGGGCTGCAAAACGTAGCTAATACCGCCGCCTGCAGTGAATACGGGAACTCCCATAAGTCCGAGCGCTATGTAACCGCATACGCAAATAGCGCCTGTTCCACCGCCGAGAACGATTCCCGCAAGTGTGCAGAACAGCAGTTGGAACGTCAGCGGACAGACAGGTGTGGGGACTTTCAGAAATGCTCCCACTGTGATAAGCGCAATGAAAAGCGCCATATGAACGAGTTTTCTTGTTTTCATATTTTTCCCTCTTTTCCAAAGATAATTATACCACATCGGGAACTGATTGTCAACCACAATTTTTCTAAAGGTTGACAATAAATAAAAAAAGACGGCATATAAGCCGTCTTGAAGCGCT
>DHYN01000054.1:4034-4985 GCA_002414125.1 Ruminococcus sp. UBA5129
GAGGAGGATGACGCAGACAGACAAATTTTATGTCAGCATTACTGTACGATTTGCAATAGCGGCGAGTATATGTACTAACCGAGCATAACATCAAGGAGCATCATTACGGCGAAGCCCGAAAGGATGCCCATTGTTGCGAAGTATGGCTGCGTTGACATGTTCCGCTGACATTCGGGGATGAGCTCGTGAATAGCGACCAGTATCATCGCACCTGCTGCAAATGCCAGTGCATAGGGCAAAAATGTCTCTATCCGAACCACGAGTGCCGCACCGATAACGCCTGCGATCGGCTCTACCATTCCCGACGCCTGACCGAGCATAAAGCTCTTTCTCCGTGAAACTCCCTCGCGTCTGAGCGGCAGAGATACGGCAGCTCCCTCGGGAAAATTTTGCAGTCCGATACCGATCGCGATCGAAACTGCACCCATGAAGCTTTCCGTTGTGTAGCTTCCGCCTCCGAGCGTTCCGAATGCAACACCCACAGCGAGTCCCTCGGGGATATTGTGAAGAGTGATCGAGAGTATGAGCATGATAATGCGGTTGAAGCGTTCGTTCGGACTTCCTGTGGTACTGTCGGCTTTTCGGCGCATCGCGGTGACTGTTTTGTCGGATACCCACATGAAGAGCGCTCCGCCGAGAAAACCTATCGTAGTCACGAGCCAGGCAGGCGTGCTGAGAGTTGCCTCTGCGCGCTCGATAGCAGGCTGGAGCAGTGACCAGAAGCTTGCAGCGATCATAACTCCTGCGGCAAATCCGAGCATGAGGTTGAGCATTTTTGGGTTCGGGTCTTTGAAAAANNTCTACAGCCGCTCCGAGAGCCGTCAGAGCCCAAGTTCCGAGAGTGGCTATAAGCGCCAGTAATACGATATTATCCATAAGTTTCCCTCCTCAAGACCATTATATGATGCAAAGGGAATTTTGTGCAAATATCGAGACGGATTATCGGAGACT
>DHYN01000085.1:0-171 GCA_002414125.1 Ruminococcus sp. UBA5129
CCGGCGCAATCTTTGTGCGGTGTTGAGCAGGAAAAACCGCGCTTCATCACGGCATTCCGGCTTCGCCATGTAATACATATACGTTTCAAGGCAGTTAAGGACGCTTGCCGTTCTTCCCTCGATCTTGAACTGTTCAAATCCCATCGGCACATATTTTTCCCATATATCATC
>DHYN01000085.1:274-1841 GCA_002414125.1 Ruminococcus sp. UBA5129
GCTCGCAGTAGGCGATCTGCTGCAATCCGAGAGAATAATAATGCTCGGCGCGGACAGGACATTCGGGAGTACATACGGCGTTAACAAGAAGCTCGATATCCTTTTTCCTCGGCAGCTTTTCAAGAATATCAAATTTGTTGTTCAGATCGTAATCCGCAACGACAATATGATAATCCTTTTCAAGCTCGGCAGTAAGAGCTTCCGCAGTATTGAGACGCTTGCAGGTTGAGCTTGTAAGCTTATACTTTGGATAGTTGTTGCGGAGATATTTTTCAAGATGCTCCGAAACAACGATAGCCTCGTTCAGACCGTTGTTTGCAAGGTTCAATATCATATTGCACCTCTCGTCACTGAGATGCTTCTTTTCCAGCGCCGGATTAGTAAACGTAAAGCGCAGCGGTATTCCCTCATCGTTGAACGTTTTGATAACGCTTTTTATAAACGCTTTATCGGTATTGCCCGGCTGAGGCCGTCCGCCGTTCCAAAGGCAAGGCGGAAATACGCCGTAAAAGGAGGCTATCTCCACCCCCTCGCGAAAGAAATCCGGACGATTCTTCAGCATTTCCATGAACATATAATTTAGCTTAAAATTTCCCGAAAAATCGGGAAGATGAAATCTTACTCTCATTAGGTTTCCTCCTTATAGTCTCCGCGCTCCGAAACAGCTTCGTAACCGGCGGAAAGTATCTGACGGCACAGAGCAGCTTTTCCCTCGGCTGCTTCTTCACCGAAAGAAAGCTTGTTATCGTAAAGGTCGTATTTTTTTCTGACGGACGCAGGCGAAAGATTCGGCATAACGACGTTGCATCCTGTTTTCAGTCCAAGCTCCCGACCGTGGGGAGCTATAGTTCCAAGCGCGGTCGTTGCAGGCAGCAGAACTCTCGGGAACATCAGCCTTATGATTCCGATCATACGCAGCGTAAGCCCAAGCGTACCGCCTTTTTCAGCCGCAAACGGAGTGCTGTGATGAGGGACAAACGGTCCTATGCCGATCATATGAGGGCGAAGCTCCTGCATAAAACGCAGGTCGGAAATAAGATTTTCAACAGTCTGAAACGGAGCGCCGACCATAAATCCTGCTCCTACCTGATAGCCAAGCTCGCGTAGAGTGTACAGGCACTCCTTACGTCTTGAAAGGCGCATAGATTCGGGATGCAGCCTGCGGTAAAGCTCCTCGTCGGCAGCCTCGTGGCGAAGCAGATAACGGTCTGCGCCTGCTTCTTTCATTCGCTTATAGCTTTCTCGGGAACGCTCCCCGAGAGAAAGCGTTATCGCACAGTCGGGATAACGACTGCGTATTTCCGAAATAAGAGCGACCATAACATCATCGGTAAAGCTCATATCCTCGCCGCCCTGCATTACAAAGGTACGGAATCCAAGCTTATAGCCGATCTCACAGCATTCCAGTATCTCGTCTGGGGCAAGGCGATAACGTTCGGCAGTACAGTTGCTTCGCCTTATACCGCAGTAAAGACAGTCGTTGCGGCAATAGCTCGATATCTCGATAAGTCCTCTCAGAAAGACCTTTAAGCCGTAATACCTGCGCCTTACTTCATCGGCGCGCTCG
>DHYN01000085.1:1881-2901 GCA_002414125.1 Ruminococcus sp. UBA5129
CGCCCTGCCGATAAAGCTTTTCAACAAGCTCCCTCATAATCAACCGCCCAGACGAATCATTTCGTCAATGCATTTTCTTGATTTTTCGATAAGCTCTCCGTCCATGATAATTTCGCAGACATCGCCGTTGCCGCCGCTTATTCCTAAAAGCGTATTGTAAACGTCGGGAAGCGTAGTAAGCTTCATGTCTCGACAGATAAGATTTGATGACAGGGGATAGAATTTCTTGTCGGAGCAGTCATACTGGAGATGCTCGGCAATTGAATTTTCCGTACCGATAATAAATTCCGACGCTTCGGATTTTTTGGCAAAATCCATGATCCCCGAAGTTGAGCCGACGTAATCCGCAAGCTCTACGACCTCGGGTCTGCACTCGGGATGAACAAGCAGCAAAGCCTCCGGATGCTCTGATTTTGCTTTGCGCGCTTCATCAACAGTAATCGCTCCGTGAACAGGACAGCCTCCCTGAAGCAGCATTATATCCTTTTCGGGAATGTTCCGCTTTACGTAGTCGCCGAGGTTGCAGTCGGGAACAAACAAGATCTTCTCCGCATCCATTGCCCTGACGATTTTAAGCGCACTCGACGAAGTCACGCATACGTCGCATACCGTTTTAAGCTCCGCCGTTGTATTAATATAGGCAACGACTGCTCTGTCAGGCTCTTTTTCTCTTATCTTCTCGATATACTCCCTGCCGAACTGCTCCGCCATCGGGCAGCCTGCTCCCTTTCTTGCGAGAAAAACACGCTTATCGGGAGAAAGTATTTTTGCGGTTTCCGCCATAAAATGAACTCCGCAGAAAATAATATTTTCAGCTTCGGCATTCATCGCGTCAACGCTGAGCTTATAGCTGTCGCCCGTAAAATCGGCTATCTCGCAAATCTCTCTGCCCTGATAGCTGTGGGCGAGAATAACCGAGTTCGTTATATTTTTAAGCCTGATTATTTTTTCCTGTAATTCATGTACCTTCATAATTACACCGCCATATTATTTGTTAAAATTATAGCAAACGACAAATAT
>DHYN01000085.1:2976-3475 GCA_002414125.1 Ruminococcus sp. UBA5129
TATTTTTGACGTTCACTATAATCTCAAAGGCTGCTTTCAGCAATTACCTCGACCTCGGCAAGAACATTTTTGGGGAGTGTCTTTACAGCTACGCAGCTTCTTGCCGGAAGCGATGTAAAATATTTGCCGTATATCTCGTTGAATGCGGCAAAATCGTTCATATCCGCAAGAAAGCAGGTCGTTTTTATTGCCTTATCGAACGATGAACCGGCAGTTTTCAGCACCTCGCCGAGATTTTTCATGATCTGCTCGGTCTGTCCCTGAATATCCTGAGCTTCAACGGTGTTAGTCTCGGGATTTATAGCGATCTGTCCCGAAGTATAGACCATTCCGTTGGATACGACTGCCTGTGAATAAGGTCCGACTGCTGCCGGAGCTTTTTCTGTATGAATTTTTATCATAGCAAACACCTCATTAATCGTTGATAATTTTAAAGCCATATTCCGAAAGCGCAGTACGTATCTGCTCAATATGCTCATAATTACGCGTTTCAAGCACA
>DHYN01000085.1:3517-3920 GCA_002414125.1 Ruminococcus sp. UBA5129
TAACGTTTCCGCCAAGCTCTGCTATAATTCTTGATACATCCATAAGCTGACCGGGCTTATCCAATAGCTCGATCATCATTGAGCATGACCGTCCCGACATGAGCAGACCGCGCTTGATAACTCTTGAAAGTATAGTTACGTCGATGTTTCCGCCCGAAATAAGACATAAAACCTTTTTGCCTTTTATCGGAACTTTGTTGAACATTGCAGCGGCTACCGGTACTGCTCCCGCACCCTCGGCAACAAGCTTTTGCTGCTCCATTAAGGCAAGAATAGCAGCGGAAATTTCGTCGTCGCTGACGGTAACTATATCGTCAACGTACTTTGAAACAAGCTCAAAGGTATTATCACCAGGTTCCTTGACTGCAATACCGTCGGCAATTGTGGAAACGCTTTCAAGACA
>DHYN01000085.1:4043-4182 GCA_002414125.1 Ruminococcus sp. UBA5129
CCCGCATCCATATCGGGAAGCTGATCTATAAGCTCAAGACCTATAGTTCCCTGACCTGCGATAACGTCCTCGTCGTTAAACGGGTGAATAAAAGTATACCCGTATTCGTCTCGTTGACGAAGAGCTTCCGCATACGCGT
>DHYN01000085.1:4190-8396 GCA_002414125.1 Ruminococcus sp. UBA5129
TGGGCGCCGTAGCTTTTTGTTGCCTCGACCTTTGAGATCGGAGCTCCGTCGGGAAGACAGATTATTGATCTTATACCGTTTTTAGCCGCGGCAAGAGCGACTCCCTGAGCGTGATTTCCTGCGGAACAAGCAATAACTCCCTTAGCTTTTTCCTCATCAGAAAGCTGAGACATACGGTAGTAAGCTCCTCTTACCTTAAAAGAGCCTGTGATCTGCAAGTTTTCGGTCTTAAGATATATCTGTGATTCGGGATTGAGCTTAGGCGCAAAGATCACGTCCGTTTCTCTTATGACCTGCTTTAATATGTATTTTGCCTGATAAATTTTATCTAATGTAAGCATTTTTACATCTCCATCATCAATTGATTTACAAACTGCTTTGCAGTCCGAGGCGAACGTCCGCTGCCCTGTACAGCAAACTGCTCCGCTTTAAGAGCAAGCTCTTCGTCGCGTATTTCAATTCCGTTCTGCTTTGCAAGCTGCGAAGCGATAGCGATATAAGCTTTTTTATCAGGACGAATAAAATTCACTCTAAGCCCGAAACGCGCGGAAAGGGACAGTGTCTCCTGCATCGTATCATTACGGTGAATATCATCGCCGCTGCGGTCGGAAAAGCTTTCCCGTACCAGATGACGGCGATTACTTGTCGCATAAATAGCGGCATTTTTCGCTCTTGCCGAAACGGAGCCCTCAAGAGCAGCTTTCAGAGAACCAAAGCAATCCTCTCCGGAAGTAAAAGTCAGGTCGTCTATAAAAATTATGAATTTAAGCGGATTGCCGCTGATGCTCTCGATTATCCGCGGAATATCACGAAGCTGCTCCTTGGTAAGCTCTATAAGGCGCAGTCCGCGGTCTGCATACTCGTTTACGACAGCCTTTACCGTAGAGGATTTTCCTGTACCCGCATCGCCGTAAAGAAGCACATTCTGAGCCGATTTTCCCTCCAAAAGCGCAAGGGTATTGGCGATAACCGCTTGACGTTCCCTCTCGTATCCGTAAAGCTCGGAAAGTCTTTGCATATCGGGTCGCTTTACGGGAAGAACTTCTCCATCACGAAGAATGAACATTCTATGCTGAGCAAATTTTCCATAGCCGAAGCTGCCGATATTTTCAATGCGTTTTTTATATTCATTAACGAAATCTATTTCAGAGTTTTTCCACCTCGGCAAAAAACCGTCGTAATCAATATCGGAAGTTATATCTTCGGGAGTAATTCTTGAAAGCTCCTGAAAAATTTTCAGTTCGTTCTCAACAGCTTCCTCTATAAGCGGATCGAATATTTTTCCGTCAGCCTTTCCAGCAATATAAAAATTTTCATCTTCAAGAATCTTTTTAAGGATATATTCGCTGAGATCCACGTTTTCGGCATAAAGTCTTGAAATAAACCAACCGTAGGAATTAAGAAATGCTTCATCTTTATCCGACAGCAAACAGCATAGATCGTTTATTATTTTATCCTGTAGAACGTTGAGGAAAATTGCAATGGAAAATATTTTACGATCAAGTGATTTTTTGTCCATTTATTATATCGCCTCTAATATTTTTTCAGTCATTTCGGTGCATGTAAGAGGAGTTTCCGCTGAACTTCCCTGACTTCAAATATGTTCGGCGATATCCTTTCGGACGAAGCCTCGCAGATAACAGGCTCTATCGGAATGCTTGCATCGGCTTCGCTCGGTGACGGCACACGCGGAATGTACGAACCTATTCACGGTTCTGCACCCGACATTGCAGGTCAGGACAAGGCTAATCCTATCGCTACCATACTTTCGGGCGCAATGATGCTCAGATTTTCGTTCGGGCTTTCCGATGAGGCTGCCTGCATCGAAAGGGCTGTTGACGATGTGCTCAACGGAGGCACAAGAACAGCCGACATCGCAGGCAATTCGGGCGCAGAGGTTGTCGGATGTGCCGAGATGACAAAAAAGATAATTGAAAGAATCTGATAATATATGAAAACCGATCTTAAAGAGCTATGCTGTAAGCTCAACTCACTTGCGGTATTCAGAGGGATACTGCAAAACAGCGTTGTAAAGGCACTTTCGGAGCTTCTGAGCTGCGAGGGCGGCACGATAGAGAAAATCGGCTGTTACTCATCGTTCGTCTCAGCGCTCTATCAGCATTCGGAGAATCTCAGCCGTTATCTGCTAAAGGTGGTTCTTGACGATGAGAATTTCTATATTGTTAACCGCGCACAGGGAAAGAAGCTCGGCAATACCATTGACGAGTGCGTGAAGAACGAGCTTAAGGCGCTCGGGCAGATAGCAAAGCTCAAGCCTGCCGACTTTACCGCGGACATCGACTACAAAGGCTTTCTCCCCAAGTGGCATACGGATGATCTCGATTTCAACAAGGAATACGCACAGCGCATTAAAAATATCTCCAGAGAGGGCTACGGCATGTATTCCAATCACCATGTGTTTATGCTCAGCGGCAGGGAGATAATTCCCGTGCTCCATCCCGACCCCGTTTCGCTCAGTGAGCTTTACGGATATGAGTTCCAGAGGGAGCAGGTCATCGGCAATACTCTCGCGCTCATTGCAGGCAGACCTGCACAGAATACGCTTTTGTACGGCGATGCGGGCACGGGAAAATCCTCAACGGTAAAGGCTATCGTAAATGAATACTCCGACCGCGGCCTCAGACTCATAGAAGTCACAAAGGATCAGCTTCGCGATATACCGTTCATCATGGAGAAGATCAGCCATAATCCGCTGAAATTCATAATCTTTATCGACGACCTTTCTTTCACATCCGACGATTCCTGTTTCGGAGCGCTCAAGGCTATGCTTGAGGGAACGGTCTCGGCGAAATCCGATAATATCGCGATATATGCCACGAGCAACCGGCGGCACCTCGTTAAGGAGAGCTTTGCCGACCGCACGGGCGATGACGTTCACCGCAACGACACGATGCAAGAGCAGATCTCGCTTTCGTCACGTTTTGGCTTGTCGGTGAATTTCGGACGTCCCGAGAAGAAGGAATATCTCAATATCGTAACTCAGCTTGCCAAGAAAAACGGCATATACGTTGACGGACAGCAGCTTTCGATCGAGGCGGAGGCATTTGCGCTCGCAGGTAAGGGCCGTTCTGCCCGCACGGCAAAACAGTTCATCAATCAGCTCATCAACGAATCGGCTGAAGAAAAATAATACAGGAGGATAAATTATGCTGACTCTCGATAAAATCTATCATGCAAAATACATTCTGAAAAAAGTAATAAGGGAGACTGATATGATTCATGCTCCGAATATCAATCCCGAGTCCGAGGTATATCTCAAGACCGAGAATCTTCAGATCACAGGATCGTTTAAGGTGAGAGGCGCTTACTACAGAATGTCTCAGCTTACCGATGAGGAAAAGGCGAAGGGCGTTATCGCATGTTCTGCCGGAAATCACGCTCAGGGCGTTGCACTGNNGTATAAAGTCGATAATCTGTCTCCCTGACGGAGCGCCCATATCAAAGGTCGAGGCTACTAAGAGCTACGGTGCAGAGGTATGTCTTGTAAAGGGCGTTTATGACGATGCTTATGCAGAGGCTCTCCGTCAGCGCGATGAATACGGATATACGTTTATCCATCCGTTTGATGATGAAAACGTCATTGCAGGTCAGGGTACGATCGGTCTTGAGCTTATTGAGCAGCTTCCGAATATGGACGCTGTGATCGTTCCGATCGGCGGCGGCGGACTCATCTCGGGCGTGGCATTCGCTATAAAGAGTCTTAATCCGAATATCAAGGTTTACGGCGTTCAGGCAACAGGCGCTCCGAGCATGTACAATGCGGTCAAGAGCGGAAATCCCGAAACACTTGGCAGCGTTTCAACNNTCCGACGGTATTGCCGTAAAAGCGCCGGGGGAGAATACATTCAGATATTGCTCTGAGTACGTTGACGACATCGTTACAGTTACCGATGATGAGATCTCGGCGGCAATTCTTGCTCTCATGGAGCAGCAGAAGCTCGTCACCGAAGGAGCAGGCGCTGTATCGGTAGCGGCAGCGATGTTCAACAAAGTGCCTATCAAGGGCAAAAAGGCAGTATGTCTGCTCTCGGGCGGCAATATTGATGTAACTATCCTGTCGAGGGTCATCAAGCGCGGACTTCTCATGTCCGGCAGATCGTATTCGATGAACATTGAGCTCATCGACAAGCCCGGTCAGCTCATGGACGTTTCGAGGATCATTGCAGAGCTTGGCGGAAACGTTAT
>DHYN01000085.1:8444-13272 GCA_002414125.1 Ruminococcus sp. UBA5129
GAAACTACGAGCATATCGAGAGGATAAAGAATGCTCTGAAGGAAAACGGATTCAAGATCGTAAAGGACTAAGGTGAATAATATGGAAAAGATCTACACAAATAAAGCTCCCGAGGCGGTAGGACCTTACTCACAGGCTATCGTTTCGGGCGGAATGGTATACACATCGGGACAGATCGCAATTGATCCTGCTACAAATACTGTCGAGGCAGACGACATTGTCGGTCAGACAGAGCAGATAATGAAGAACCTCGGTGAAGTACTTGCGGCAGCAGGCTCATCGTTTGACAAGGCAGTTAAGACTACATGCTTCCTTGCAGATATGGGTGACTTTGCCGCATTCAACGAAGTTTACGCAAAGTATTTTACAACAAAGCCGGCAAGGAGCTGCGTCGCAGTAAGGACGCTTCCGAAGAACGTTCTTGCCGAGGTAGAGGTTATTGCCGAAATATAAATCAAACACCGCACAANNCATGACCGACGGCTTTGTGCGGTGTTTGATTTATATGTGCATGATGGGCGGTTCGCTCTCGTCTATCGTCATAGTGTAATAGAGCTCGCACTTGGAGGTAAACTCATCGGCGAGGGCACATAATATATCGCGGCAGGTATATCTGCTTTTGGGACATATGAGCTTTCCGATGCGTGAAGCTTCACGGCGGATTGAGTGCTCGACCGAGCTTGGAGTTGTGTCCAGCTCTTCGGCGAGCTTCGAGTAGAATTCAGCAACTCTGTCAAGCACGTCAGGATCGCAGATAACGAGTATTACGGCTCTGAGGAGATATTCAAATGCCACTGTGCGTTTGGCGATGCCGCGTCCGGTGAGGTACTTCCTCAGATAGTGTGAGATCACAACTCGCGGCTTGTCCAGGAACAGATCAAGGATCTTTTTTTCGATCTCATAGGTGAGCATTGGCATAAAGAAATGTCCGTCTATAGGGCATCTGCTGATTACCTTACGCGTTTCCGGATCATACGCGAGCGAGTAGGTGATTATCTTAATATCCGGAAACTCCAGTCTAAGCTCGTTCAAGAAATGAGCCTGCTTATGCGGAGGGCGCTGTTCGCGGAATAAGACTATATCAGGGTCGAGGGCGTTGATATATGCGGGCACCTTATCAAAATCCTCCGAGCAGCAAGAGCAGATGAATCCAATATCGCAGAAGCCGCTTGTCATAGCCTTGCAAAGCTCGGATTCATCGCTGAGAAGTATCCTGATGCTGTTCTGCAAAGCCTTTCACCGCTTTCTCATACTAATATAGTTGCGAATTAGTATCAATGGATTTCTTTCACACGACAACAAGTCCTGTCTGACGGCAGGACTGTTTATTCTTTATCTTATTATATAATGCTCACTTTAAAAATGCAATAAAATATTGGAAAAATATGTAATAAAGTGGCGAAAAGTCGGTCAATTCCGAATAAAGACGACACTGTACAATTATTGTCGTGCAGATGCGCAGTCGATTTTTCCGTCAGATCGTACAGAAATACCGCAGGCATTCTGTCATATTTCAAGGGTATTCTGTGTACCCCAAGGGCGCTTCCTTCGGGCGCAGATGACGGAAAAATCGCAAGTCGATGTGCGGCAAAGCCATCGGGCGATCATTGTGCGGCGTGGCTTAAACTGTTTAGACAAGCTCTGCAAGGTCGGGAAAAACTCCGAGACTGCGTTTCAGGATCCCGTTGAGGTGAGCGAGAGCTGTGCCGTAGTTTGTGAACGGGACTGCTTCGTCCTGTGCATGGTTCTTACGGTAGGTCATTTCGCGTTCGTTGAGCATACAGCCTCCGCAGTGGATGACGAGAGCGAATTCCGAGAGGTCATCCGGAAAATCGCGTCCTGATGAGAGCGCTATCTCTATGTCTGCGCCCGTGTGATTTCTGAGAAGTTTTGGTAGTTTGACGCTTCCGATATCGCCGCACTGTCTATGGTGAGTGCAGCCCTCGGAGATGAGCACCCTGTCGCCGTCTTTGAGCTTGTCGATAGCGGCAGCGCCTTTTACAGCCTCTTCGAGGAAGCCTTTATAGCGTGCCATGAGTATCGAGAACGAGGTGAGCGGTATGTCCCCGGGGACTATCCTGCTTACATACGCGAACGCCTGACTGTCGGTCACTACCATTTTAGGTTTTTCGCTGAGACTGGAGAGAGTCCTTGCAAGCTGAGTCTCCTTAGTCACAACAGCGATCGAATCGGCATCGAGCACGTCACGGAGAGTCTGCATCTGTGGGAGGATCATTCTTCCCCTTGGCGCAGCTTCGTCGATAGGCGTGACGAGCACCACCGTGTCATCGGGAGCGAGCAGATCCCCTATAATTCGGTGCTTTTCACCGTCTGAGCTTACCAGTGATGCGATCATCTCTTTCAGCTCGTTTATACCGCTTCCTGTCAGCGCACTGACTGCGATCTCGTTTTTTTCGAGGTCGGTCACGAGCTTTATGTCTGATTTGTTGTATGCTATCACGTAGGGGATAGCCTTGTCCTTAAATATGCCGATCAGCTCCGACTCGGCAGTTGTTATGCCTGCAGATGCATCGGTCACGAGAACTGCTATATCGGTCTTGCTGAGGATACGGCGTGTCTTTTTCACGCGGAGCTCACCGAGAGCGCCCTCGTCGTCGATACCGGGAGTGTCGATTATCTCCACGGGACCGAGCGGTAGCAGCTCCATTGCCTTGTATACGGGGTCGGTGGTAGTGCCCTTGACGTCCGATACGACTGACATATCCTGATTTGTAACGGCATTGACAATGCTTGATTTACCTGCGTTTCTGCGTCCGAAGAAGCCGATATGGACTCTTTCGGATGACGGTGTTGAATTAAGGCTCATGAGATCACTCCTAATAAAAATTGAGGGAGACACCGTGAAATGTCTCCCTTGACAATAATAATCAGAATCTAAGTCCCGAGAGGACTTCCTTTAGTGCGTTTGCGCTTGCGTGGAGCTGTTCCATTTCGCTGTCGGTGAGCGGGGGATTGAGCTCGCGCTCAACGCCTGAACCGCCTACAACGCACGGCAGACTGAGACACACATCGTCAATGCCGTATCTGTTGTGTACCATAGCGGAGATCGTGAGGATGCTATGTGCATCGCGGAGAATAACATCACAGATCTTGTTTACCGAGAGGGCGATAGCGTAGAAGGTAGCGCCCTTTCTCTTGATGACCTCTGCACCGGCAGTGCGGACATCGCGTTCGATCTCTGCAATATCAGACTTACCGCATTCGTTGTGGTTGCTGCAAATACAGCTGCAGTACTCGTTCATTTCCATTCCTGCGATGTTGGTGAGCGACCACGGGATCATTGATGTATCGCCGTGTTCACCGAAAACATAGGCATGAACGCTTGACGGGCTGAGGTTAACGTGGTCAGCGAGTCTTGAACGCAGACGGGATGTATCGAGGATAGTGCCCGAACCGATCACCTGACTGGGTTTGAGGTTTGTGCACTTGAGTATAGCGTAGGTGAGGATGTCAACTGGGTTGCTGACAACGACATAGACTGCATCCGGGCAGATCTTTTCAATCTTGGGCATTACCTCTTTGATGATGTCAACATTGCACTGGGCGAGGTCGAGACGAGTCTGACCGGGCTTTCTTGCCATACCGAGCGTTACAACGACTACATCCGAATTTACAGCATCTTCATAAGTGCCTGCAACTATATCAACATCGTGAGTGAATGCGAGACCCTGACGAATATCCATTGATTCGCCGGCAGCCTTATCCTCATTTATGTCGATGAGAACTATATCGGAACAGGTTCCTGAGACTGCAAGGGTGTATGCTACAGTTGCACCAACGTTTCCTGCGCCGAGTATCGTTACCTTATTGCCGTTATTAACTTCTGTTCTCATATGTTTAACCTCCGGAAAAAAATATGTGCACGGATCACATGATCCGCATTATCCGTACGGCAACTCATGCACAAGCTTTGTGCAGTATTGCCTTACGGTTATACTACTTATGTTATATTATAGCAGAATCACGAAAAATAGCAAGCGATTTTGATAAAATAAAACAAAAATCGTAATTTCATACAAAACAAACGTTATATTAAAGCAATGATTATCAAAAAATTCATTAAGAGTCTCGTGTTTTGCAGCGGAGCTTCCGAGGAGGTCTGTTATTTGCATTATTGTGACGGATGTGTACAGTCCGAATAATATTCATAAAAATATGAATATTTTCAAAAATAATGAATATTTATTCAAAACCTCTTGACAATGGAAAATATAGGTGTATAATATAATCATTAAAGGTAACCTCTAAAAAACTGTTTGGTTAAGCAAAAATCAGATAGGTGCGGCAGTTGCAAGGAAAACCCTTGATGGCGTGCTGACGTACTCCGAGAGGGCTTGACACAGCAAATGCCGTGCATGGCTGATTTTTGCGAAAAGAGGTTTTTAGAGGTTGCCTGAAGGAGAAAACGCTATGTCTTCATCAAAAGAATACGTTAACTTCGTCCTTGAACAGCTCTCCGGTCTGGAACGGGTTTCCAGCCGTGCTATGATGGGCGAGTACATTATATATTATAAAGAGAAGATCGTCGGCGGTATCTATGATGACCGTTTTCTTGTAAAACCTGTAAAATCGGCAATCGCTCTCATGCCTGATGCTCCGATGCAGCTGCCGTATAAAGGTGCGAAAGAGATGATCCTTGTGGAAAATGTTGACGACCGCTTGTTTCTGGAAAGACTTCTCAATGAAATGTACGAGGAATTGCCGCTGCCGAAAAAGAAGAAATGATATATAATTATAGTCAACGTCAAAAATAATTTGACATTGACTATAATAACTTATTTAAATTGCCTCGCACATCCGCACGCTT
>DHYN01000085.1:13358-13506 GCA_002414125.1 Ruminococcus sp. UBA5129
AAATGAGATATGCCGTGCTTATCGACGCGGATAATGTTGCGGCGAAATACACTAAATATATTCTCGACGAGGTGTCGAACTACGGAGTTGTGACTTATAAAAGAGTTTACGGCGACTGGACGCGTCCGAACCTGAGCGGCTGGAAAAA
>DHYN01000085.1:13585-14979 GCA_002414125.1 Ruminococcus sp. UBA5129
TTCTCTATTCAAACAACGCGGACGGGTTCTGTATTGCGTCGAGCGACAGCGATTTTACGCGGCTTGCTATTCGTCTGAGAGAATCGGGAATGTATGTTATCGGCATGGGCGAGCAGAAAACTCCCAAGCCTTTCAGCACCGCCTGCAACGCTTTTAAGTATCTTGAAGTGCTTGCAGACGAAGAACTTCAAAGCTCCGCAGATAATGAAAAGGTCGAAATGAAAACTCTTGAATCGGCGATAATTCGCATAATTTCGGAGAATGCAAATTTGCAGGAGGAGATAAATATCGGCGAATTGGGAAGCCGCCTGCAAAGCCGCTATCCTGATTTTGATGTGCGAAATTACGGCTATTCAAAGCTTTCGCAGTTTCTCAAGGAGTTTGACTGCCTGAGCTTTCGACAGGTTGGAAGCAGCATACTGGTTTCGCAGAAATCCGACGGGACAGATCTTCAGCTTATAATTACGATGCTGACGGCCATTGGTCGCGGCAGCGGAAGCCGCGGTTATAATCTGGGCGAGCTTAAAAAGCAGCTATGCTCGAAGATGCCGGATTTTAACGTAAAAAATTACGGATATTCAAAGTTCAGCCGATTTGTGGAAAACTTGCCGGGTTTCAGAATAAAAAATAATACGGTCGTTGTTTCTGAAATAAGAGATTGATTCCAAGAGGGAGAATTGCGAGTGTCAAAAAAGTTTGTTATTGCAATATTTGCGGTCGCTTTCGTTTGCTTTTTAATTGTCGGAGCGTCGTTTTTACGTGAAGCAGGGATGCTGAAAAAACATCCCGAGGCGCGGTGTCTTACCGAAGCTGAAGAGGCTGTTCGTCCCGTCTACAGTCAGCTGAGCGATAAGGAAAAGGCGGCTTATGAAGCGTTATACCGCGGAATTTCCGAACATAAGGAGAATATAACGCTGCCTTATGATCTAAAAGGAGAGACTTATTCAAAGCTATATTGCCTTGTTGAAAAGCAGGAAGCCGGACTTTTTTATGCTTCGTCTTCATTTTATACAGCGAAGGTAGTCGGAAATGCGAAGATAATGTATCGTGACGATCCGGAAGAAATTGAAAAAAGGATCGCTGAAATGCAGATCGCAGAGAAAAAAGCCTTGGATACGATTGGCAGTACAAAAAGCGAGCAGGAGCTTGCTCGACGTATTCACGATTATCTGATTCGCTGCTGCACCTATATTACGGGAGAGGATCAGCTTTACAGTTCTACAGCTTACGGTTGTCTTGTTGAAAGAAAGGCGAATTGTGAAGGCTATGCGAAAGCGTTTGGTTTGCTTGCTTCCAAGGTGGGCTTGCAGAGTGTGCTTATCACCGGAAGAACGGATAAAGGTGAAAATCATGCGTGGAATCAAGTAAACATTGATGGAAAATGGTATAATATC
>DHYN01000085.1:15012-15448 GCA_002414125.1 Ruminococcus sp. UBA5129
CTATTTTCTTTGCAGCGACGAGGAATTTGGAATAACGCATTTTGCTGATAGGGCATATTTTGAACCTTTTAAATGTGAAGATAATAGTAAAAATTATTATGTATCCAATGACCTTTTGATAAATTCTCTTGAAAAGGCGGAATCGGTCCTGCGTCGGGAGATGCTTGCCGGAAATGAGACGATCGAGCTTAAATTTGGCAGTAAAGATGTTTATAAAGCTTTTAAAAATCGGTTTATTGATAATCATGAAATTTTTGACTTGGCTGTAAGCTGCGGCAAAGACAGCGGCAATCAAATTTCGGTAACGCTTCATGAAAATGAGAAATCACTGTGTATAACAGTGATTTTGGATTAAAATGGCAATATGCACATAAAACTTCTCGAAAAACTCTTCATGTTTGTATCTGATTACGCCTTGACAAAACAAAAAAAGGGT
>DHYN01000029.1:0-6218 GCA_002414125.1 Ruminococcus sp. UBA5129
GCGATGCTGCCTTTACAAAACACGGGGGCTTGAACTTCTTTATAAGTATTGAACTAACGGAGTCTCAAAAATTTATTTAGCCCTCTTCCTTAACAGCCATGATAACATCGGTGAGGAGGTTAGCAGGAAGCTGCTCGTAGCGGAGGAAGTCGAATGTGAAGCTTCCCATGCCTCTTGTTGTCTGGCGCAAATACATTGCAAAGTCGTGCATCTCAAGAACGGGAACCTCAGCCTGAATAAGTGTGAGACCGTTTGAAGCAGGTTCCATTCCAAGAACGCGTCCGCGTCTCTTGTTGAGTTCGCCCATAACATCGCCTGTATTTTCATCGGGAACTGTTACCTTTAGCTCACCGATGGGTTCAAGCATAACCGGGTCAGCCTGACGGAGACCCTCCTTGTATGCGATCGAAGCAGCAGTTTTGAATGCCATTTCCGATGAGTNNTGATAGGCTCCATAAGGATAGGCTGAGCCTGCTTGAGAGCTTCCTTGAAAGCGATAGAGCCGGCGATCTTGAATGCCATTTCCGATGAGTCAACAGGGTGATAAGAACCGTCAACGAGGATAGCCTTCAGACCTACAACAGGGCATCCTGCGAGAACGCCTTTCTTGGCGGATTCTTCGAGACCCTTCTGAACAGCGGGGAAGTAGTTCTTTGGAACTGCACCTCCAAATACTCGCTCTTCAAATACCAGTTCTTCGCTTACGCAGGGTTCAAACTCGATCCATACATGACCGTATTGACCGTGACCGCCCGACTGCTTCTTGTGCTTGCCCTCAACCTTGACCTTTTTGCGGATAGTCTCTCTGTATGCGATCTTCGGAACGGTGAGCTTGACCTCAACGCCGAATTTTGATTTTAGCTTTGATGCTGCGATCTCAAGGTGCTGTTCGCCGAGACCGCTGAGGATCTGCTCCTTGGTGCTTTCGTCCATAGCGTATTTGAGAGTGGGCTCTTCCTCGACAAGACGCTGCATACCGCCGGAGATCTTAGCCTCATCGCCCTGATTTTTAGCCTTGACAGCCATTGAGTAGCATGCACGCGGGAATGACATCTGCGGAAGCTCAACGATCCTTGATGAAGAAGAAAGTGTGTCACCGGTATTTGCGGTGATCTTTGACGCTACAACTATGTCGCCTGCTTCGGCAAAAGCGACCTCTGTCTGTTTCTTGCCGCAGAGAGTGAAGAGCTTGCCGATTTTTTCCGATGCGCCTGTTGTGGAATTTATGACCTCAGTGTTAGCGGAGAGCTTGCCTGCCATTACTCTTATCATCGACATCTTTCCGACAAACGGGTCTGCAATGGTCTTGAATACGAATGCAGCGAGGGGATCGTTTTTGTCGCACTTGATCTCGACAACGTCCTTAGAAGGAGTATAAGCCTCGGGAGAATAAACCTCACACGGATTCGGGAGCAGGAGCTCAATCTCTCTGAGGAGCATATCAATGCCTGAGAGATCTGCGGCAGACGTGCAGACAACGGGAGTAATGATACCCTTGTTCATGCCGTTGTGGATACCGTCTATAAGCTCTTTCTGAGTAAAGGGTTCGCCCTCGAAGAATTTCTCCATTAGCTCGTCCGAGGTCTCAGCAACAGCCTCTGAGATAGCGGCGATGAGACCGTCTATACGGTACTCAAACTTCTCTGAGATCTCTGCTGTGGGCATATCGGTCTCTACAGCAACGCCCTTTTCGTTGTATTTATAAGCTTTCATCTCGATAAGATTTACATAAGAAACGATCTGTCCGTTCTGGATAACGGGAACAACAACAGGGCAGACTGTAGGACCGAAAACGGTCTTCAGCTCTGTGAGGATATTGAAGAAGTTAGCGTCCTTGTCGTCGATCTTAGTAACAACGAACATTTTTGACTGTCCCTGAGCGATAGCCTCGTCATAAGCCTTTCTTGTGCCGACCTTTACGCCGGATTTAGCGGAAACGGTTATCATGACCGTATCACATGCGCGGATACCCTCGATCATGTCACCGGCAAAATCGAAAAGACCGGGAGTATCAAGCAGATTGATTTTCATGTTATTATATTCAAAGGCTGCAAGAGAAGTACTGATCGAAATTTTTCTCTTGATCTCCTCCTGATCGTAATCGCATATTGTATTGCCGTCAGCAGTCTTGCCGAGACGATCCGATGCACCTGCCTTGAAGAGCAGAGCTTCGGCAAGCGAGGTTTTACCCGAGCCGTTATGACCGGCAAGAGCGATGTTGCGTATCTGTGTTACATCATAATTGTTCATGCTGAAAAACTCCTTATACTTGGATTGGGGACAGGTGTCCCGAAAAACATTATTCCAAAACGTTTATTTAATTATAAAACATATTATAGAAAAAAGCAATGTTTTATAAAGCATTTCTACATATTACATTACAAACAACAAGTGTTATTGTGCATAATGCACAAACTTATTTGAGTCTTCTATTACTCGTAGAGTCGTCTGAGCTTCTCGATCGCCTTTTTTTCTATTCGTGAGACGTATGAACGCGATATACCAAGACGTGAAGCGGTCTCGCTCTGAGTGTGCGGAGAGCCGCCGTAGAGCCCGTATCGGTGGACTATTATCTCAAGCTCGCGTTTGTCAAGACATCCCTCTATCTTTTCATAGAGCTTCCTTGAGTTTATCATCAGATCGACAGTGTCGTCAATGCATATGCCGTCGTCAAGCAGATCAAGCAGTGTGACGGAATTTCCGTCCTTGTCCGTTTCGACCGGCTCGTTTATGTAGACGTCACCTGCACTTTTCTTGAGGGCACGGTAGCTCATGAGGATCTCATTTTCAATACATCTGCTTGCATAGGTAGCGAACCTTGCACCCTTAGAGTAGTCAAACGAGCTGACAGCCTTTATGAGTCCTATCGTGCCAATGGAAATGAGTTCATCGGTGTCGGACGAGCGTGCGGAATACTTTTTCACGATATGAGCCACGAGTCTGAGATTGTGTTCGATCAGACGGTTTTTTGCATCCTTGTCGCCTTGAGCCATAAGCTCGAATGCGCGGAGCTCCTCGTCCTTCGAGAGCGGTTTAAGGAAGATGCGGTTGTTGTCAAAGTGCAGCGCTAAAAAAATTACGCTTTTGAGCAGTTCAAGCAGCATTTTGGATAGCCTCCGTTTGTTTTTTCACATCGTATGCGGTTCGGCTTGGTCAATATGTCGAAATACACCAAAAACGTTCATAATAAATTTATAATATACGGTGCAGAAATTTTTCAATTTTATTGAAATTCACGAAAAAGTATGATATTATATTAGTATATAAAAAAATTAGGAGAGTAATAATGGATAATTTTGCAGAACAGCTCGTTTTCAAACACCCCACCTCATCGGATAAGGCTAAGAAGATATTTCTCATAGTCGGAGGCGGTATCATGACCGCGATACTGCTGCTCATCGCAGTTCTTTCGCTCGGCAGCGGCAGCCTCCTCTCGCTTGCAGGCATCCTTCTCGCAGCCGCAACAGGATTCGGTTCGTACCACCTCGTTTCCGAGACATATGTCGAATATGAGTATACCTTTACTAACGGAGAACTCGATATAGACAAGATCATCGCCAAGAAAAAGCGAGTTGAGCTGGTCACAGTGGATGTCAAGAAGCTCAAGGCTTTCGGTAAATACGGCGAGGCTTCGGAGGAGACAGAGGATATGACCGTCATATTCTCCTCTGACAACATCGCATCCCACGAGTATTACGCTGATTTCGACCATGAGGAATACGGTTCATCGAGACTCGTTTTCTCTCCCGACAGCAGAATGCTCGATATGCTCGCAACTGCCCTTCCAAGAGCGCTCAGACAAAATAAATGATTCTTTAAAGAATAAAAATTTTTTAGGAGGGAATAGTCATGCAATTAGTTTCACCAACACAAATGAAAATGATCGAGGAGGAGTCCGAACGGCTCGGCGTTTCTACAGAACAGCTCATGCTCAATGCCGGTTCAGTGCTTGCAGGCGTTATTGACGACTACTGCCGCACAAATATGGATGGTGATCCTGAGCTAAAGTCGATAGTTTTCCTGACAGGACCCGGAAACAACGGCGGAGACTGCTTTGTCGCTGCCGAAAAGCTGCTTTTCAGGGGCTATGACATAACGATCATCGGTATCACTCCGAAGTCTCAGAAGAAGCCTGCTTCAACTATGTACGAGAAGCTCACCAGGAATAAGATCAAGCTCATCAATGCGTACAGAAGTCAAGCGGTCAGTACCGCTATAGAGGCGGCGGAGCTTGATTATATGACTGTCCCGAACGATACAGACCCTGCTAAGCTCAGCAAAAAGGACAAGAAAGACCTCAATCCTCTCGAGAAGATCATGGTTGAGGAAAGAGCTCGCATCGGCAAGATAGTTGAGGCTATCAAGGGAGCGGATGTCCTTGTTGACGGCGTTTTCGGAACGGGCTTCCACGGTGAACTTGAGCCCGAGATCGCTGCACTTTTTGATGTGTCCACCAATGCTTATAAGATAGCGGTTGACATCCCGAGCGGAGGGTGCGGCGATACGGGAGCTGTGTCAAACGGAGTATTCAAAGCCGATGAGACTGTCGTTCTCGGACTGCTTAAGATCGGCCTTACACAGTATCCGCTAAAGAGCTTCTGCGGCAGGATCAGAGTCCACGATATAGGTATTCCCGAAAAGGCGCTTGAGACCGATCTCGGAAGCCGTCTTTTCTCGCTTATCGACATGAATGCGCTTCAGGGCTTCCCTGCGAAGCGCGACCCAAATTCCTACAAGAGTATGTACGGTCATGTGCTCGTCATCTGCGGAAGCTCGCGCATGAGAGGTGCAGCCGTCCTTTCAACATATGCCGCACTCCGCAGCGGAGCAGGTCTTGTATGTCTTGCTTCGTGCGAGGAGGCTTGCAATGCGGCAGCATCCTTTGCTCCGTGCGCAACGTTTATGCCGCTCGAGACTGACGATTTCGGCTGTTTGCTGTTTGATGTGAACAAGCCGCTTCTCGATGAAGAGCTTGAACAATGCGATGCGGTGCTGATAGGCTGTGGAATGGGAGTTACTCCCGATACGATCGAAATTGTCAGATATGTTGTGAAAAACGCAAAATGTCCGGTAATTATTGATGCGGACGGAATAAACTGCCTTGCTTCCGACATAGATATTTTAGAGGAACACCATAAGGACATAATCATTACACCACATGCAGGCGAGATGGCTCGTCTGCTCGGATGTACAAATTCCGAGGTTAATGCCGACCGATTCGCCGCAGCGGAGAAGTTTGCCGAGGAACACGGTATAACGGTGCTTCTCAAGGGAGCAGGTTCGCTCGTTTCTGACGGTCAGTATACCGCAGTCAATTCAACGGGAAATCCCGGTATGAGCCGCGGTGGCAGCGGCGATGTGCTTTCGGGTATCGTTGCGGCATTTGCGGCAATGAAGTACGACCCGTTCGATGCGGCGGGATATGCGGCATACGTTCACGGGCTTGCAGGCGACATAACTGCCGAGCAGCTCGGTCAGGACGCTATGCTTCCGACTGACATTATCGAGCGGCTGTCGGATGCGTTCAAGCTCATCAGGAAGAACAACGGCATGATCTGATCTTGCCGAAAATGCAGGATGTAAAAAGCGAAAATAATAATACGAGGTGCTTTTTATGAAACGTTTTTCTGCATTTACAACAGCAATTCTTGCAGCCATCTGTATGGTCGGCTGCTCGGGCACGGGCGGTGCGAAGGGCTCTGCCGAAAACGGTCTGGGCGGCGGCTATCAGACGGCTGTTTCCGTTGCGCTGGGAGATCTCTCTGCCGACGGAACAGTCAGAAGATTCGGTGACGGTATATGGGAGATTGAGTTTGCTTCTCCAAACACTCTCGCCGGAATAAAGCTCAGCTTCAATGATGGCACAGCCGAGGCGGAGTACAAAGGACTCAGCTTTTCCGTACCGCAGACGGCTCTTCCGGTGAAAGCGATGATGCTGAATTTGATAGAAGCCGTTGACAGCCACTCGCGCTCTGATGAGCTTAAAGGTGAGGAAAAGGACGGTCTGATCGAGCTAAACGGCAGTCTCGAAGGTGGAGACTATACCCTCACAGTCGATAAAAACGGCGATCTTATGGGATTCTCGATGCCGAACAACGAGCTTAAGATGAGCTTTTCCGACAAGACAGAACTTTCCGAAACGCCCAACGCAACAACGGAAGCCTCTTCTTGCGAAGTGACGGATACAGTTCCCGAAACGGCTGAAAATACATAAAAAG
>DHYN01000029.1:6304-14459 GCA_002414125.1 Ruminococcus sp. UBA5129
AAAAATGATCGCCGGCAGGGAGACTATCAGCGAAATGAACCCTGCGATAAAAAGTGAGATGCTGCCGATCACAAGTATCAGACCGAACACAGAAAGCAATATCACGAGCAGGGGATGCTTTTTTCTGCGGACGAGTCTGTGTGAAAAGAAAAGACAAGCTACTCCGCTTCCGAATGCTATCACAGCAATGCTTGTAAGTATCAGTACTGCCGTTTCCATGATCTCACCTCATTTTTGGATCAACTAATAAGGCTGCCGAAGCAGCCTTTTATTATGTTATGTTTATTTCTTCTTGGACTTGGGTCTGGGCTGACTGCTGCCTGTCTTTTTCTGAGCAGAGCTCTCATCAGCAGGAGTCGGGAGACCACTTTCGAGGTACTTGTGGATACATGCAGCGAGTGCAGCTCCTACAAGCGGACCTACGATGAATACCCAAAGGCACTTGATAGGATCGGAGTTGCCGTCAATAGCAGCGGATATAGCAGGACCGATGCTTCTTGCAGGATTTACCGATGTACCGGTGAGACCGATTCCGAGGATATGAACGAGCGTGAGAGTGAGACCGATGACGAGTCCGCCGAACGAGCCGTGCTTAGCTTTCTTTGAAGTAACGCCGAGGATAGTGAGCACGAAGATGAATGTGAGCACGATCTCAACGAGGAGACCTGCTACGGCACTGTCGTTAACACCGCCGAGTCCGTTTGAGCCGAATCCGCCTGTTTTGTCCTTGACCTTGCCGAGACTGAAAATAGCAGCAAGGATGCCCGAGCCTGCAAAAGCGCCGAGGCACTGTGAGATCACATAGCCGATGAACTCAGATCCGCTCATGCCGCCTGTCATGAGAACGCCGAGAGAAACAGCAGGGTTGATGTGGCAGCCCGAGATATTGCCCACGCAGTAAGCCATACCAACGATGACAAGACCGAAAGCGAGAGCAGTCAGAATGTATCCGCCGCCGAAAGCAGCATCGCATCCCACGAGCATTGCGGTTCCGCAGCCGAGTGTTACAAGCACGAGAGTACCGATAAACTCAGCTACATACTTTTTCATTGAATTCATAGAAAATTCCTCCTTTTTTGGACGTTTGTCCGTTTTCTTAATTCTATCACATCAGTCAAATTTTGTCAATATATATTTTTAAACATAAGAATTTTTGTTATACTTACACATAAGAATTGGTGGATATTCGTGCGGAATGCAGTCTTAAGATAATCATAAGAAATACCGCGTGCACGGATAAGAATTTTGGTTTATTATATAATCAGGGCAAGGGAGGTCAAGGAAATCAATTTTCAAATATCTGAGGTAATTTGAAAATTGATTTCCGTGAGGGGAGGTGATATTATCTTGACAATTCTTTAGTGAGGTATTAAAATAATGTATGTAAGAAGTTTTTTGAGACGCAGAAGAGTGGAGATCATCAGTGTGACCATGATCGCGCTGGTATGTGTCCTCGTGATATCTGTTGTGATGATATTCTTCGGTGACGGGGTCTGGGGATCGGTGACCGATTGGGAAAACCAGCATTTTGCGATCCCGGAGTATTTCCGCACAAGGTTTTATGCGACGGGCGACCTTCTTCCCGATCTCGCACCGCAGCTCGGAGCAGGTCAGAATATCTATACTTTGGCATATTACGGGCTTTTGAATCCGATATATCTTCCTGCGTACCTCATGCCGCATGTGTCTATGGCTGTGTACATACAGATATGCGGTATCGCTGTTGTGTTTGCTTCAGCAGTAATGATGTACTTCCTTGCAAGGAGGTTTTTTGACGGATGGATACCGCTTTTCTGCGCTTTGCTTTTTGTTTTGTCCGCGCCGCTTTTTTACCACAGCCACCGTCATATCATGTTTATCTCCTACATGCCGTTTCTTCTGACTGCGATGCTTGCGGTGTCGGGCGATGACTCCCCGAGAAGCCGTGCCGCGCTGATGATATCGTCCTGCTGTATCCTCTGTACAAGCTTTTATTTCAGCATAAGCAGCTTCGCGGTGATCGTGATCTTCGCAGCATTTGCAATTCTAAGGAAATACAACAGCATCGGTATGAGCCGTCTTACGGAGTACATGATACCGAGGCTCATCTGCATTTTTATCGGAGCTGTTTCTGCAGGATTTCTTTGGCTGCCGACGTTTTTCACACTCGTTCGCGGCAGGGAGTCAAATGCTTCGTTTGTCAATGTGATGAAGCTGCTCATTCCGACCGTCAACCTCGGTCACGCGATGTACAGTTCGTATTCACTTGGTTTCACAGCGATAGTTATAGCGGCTGTGATAATTCTTTTCTTCTCGCAGGACAGAGCTTCACGCCTTATCGCACGCGTTTTTGCGGCGCTGATCTGTATGCCTGTCATCGTCTATATCTTCAACGGTACTATGTATATTGATCCGAAGATACTCATCCCGTTCACCCCTCTTGCTGCTCTGATGTGCGGTGAATTTGCGGTCAGCCTGCAAAGAGGCAGGGTGAAGCTGATCTCTTTTTTGGCGGCTTTCACGGTAGTAATACTGCTTGATATGCTGCTCAACTACAGGGAGCTTTATAAAAATCTCATAATCTTCTCCGACTGCGCTGTTCTTATGACGGCGGTCATATTACATATAAAGACAGACAAAAGGAAGTTATTTTTTATAACGGCAGTTGCTTCGGCGGCTGTTATGTGCATTGCGGTGAACTCCACAGATAAATATGTGAACCGCAGCACGCTCGATGAGATATATTCCGAGGACATCAGCGGACTCGTTGACAAGGCTGTTGCGAGCGATCGTTCATTCTACCGTTTTGCAGGTCTCACCGATTCCTATTCTACCGTCAATATGATCTACGGTTCGGAATACTACTCCGCCACGATCTATTCCTCGGTCTCGGACAGCGACTACAGAAGCTTCCGCGTGAACGGCTCGGGAAGCGGTATGAGTCAGCGCTGCAACGCACGTCAGACACAGCCTTACAACGAGGTATTTGATGTGCTTATGGGGTGCAGATACCGTATCTCCAACGAGTCTGCGGCGATGTCAGGTGAAACGGTCGAGTGCAGCAGCGGCGGAAAATTCCTCCTGCGAAATGAGAACGCACTCCCTGTCGGATATGCTTGCAGCGATGTCATCGGTGAAGCCGAATGGTCGTCTCTCGATCCTGCTGCGCGTGCCGAGGCAATGCTCGGGAGGATAGTCGTTCCGACGGAAACTGACGGGACGTTTATTCCGCACGGAGTCGGAAAGCTTGAGACAGGTTATACCGTTGAGGGTGATACATCGGCAATTACTCCGATAAACAGAGCTTACGAGGTTTGCAGCAGTGAACCGTTCCGAGTGACGGCAAAGCTCGATGAGCCGATCGCGGGAAAGCTTGTTTTCCTCACCTGCCGAGCCGACAACCGCGTAGGAGACGTATCAAAGCGGCGCGACATCTCGCTGACCGTCAACGGCGTGAAGAATACACTTTCCGCTCCGGGCTGGAAGTACCATAACGGAAATTACGATTTTTCATTTGTTCTCTCATCTGACGGCGACATCGACACGCTTGAGTTTGAGTTTTCGGCAGGCGACTATATCCTCTCGGACTTTTCGGTCACACTGCTCGATGAGTCGATCCTGCGCGGTGCGCAGCTCAATAAGGATGCCTTTATTATTGACCGCGACAAAATGGGCGGAGACACGATCGAGGGCAGTATTGATGTTGCCGAGGACGGCTGGTTCACGCTTTCCGTGCCTTACGACAAGGGCTTTGAGATCATGGTCGACGGCATTCCGACCAAATACAGCAAGACAAACACTGCGTTCATCGGCTTTCCGATAAGCCGAGGCGAGCACAGTATTATTATAAACTATCATGCACCGATGAAAACGATCGGGGTGCTTATGACGATAATGGGCTGCTTTGCAGCGGCTCTGATGATCGTTTTGATGCATATCCGTGAGCGAAAAGGTTCATTTGCGGCAATTCCTGTCGGAGCATGATGCGAAAGGAAGTACAGTATGGAACAGATCACCGATGCATCAATACTCGTAGTAGACGACGATCACGATATAGTAAATGCTATCGCAAAGCTTCTTGAAAAGGAGGGCTACAGGATATACAAGGCGTACAACGGTCTGGAGGCTATCGACTGCCTGACGCGCAATGAGATACATCTCATCCTGATAGATATAATGATGCCGAAGCTTGACGGACTTTCGGCAATGATGAAGATACGCATGACGAAAAACATCCCCATTATCGTTCTGTCGGCGAAGTCTGAGGACACCGATAAAGTTCTCGGACTGTCTATGGGTGCGGACGACTACATAACAAAGCCGTATAATCCTATGGAGCTTATCGCGAGAGTGCAGTCGAATCTGCGCCGTTATCTCAGGCTCGGTGCGGCTGACAGTACGCGCATAGGCTCGTGCATAAAGATAGGCGGACTCATGCTCGACAGAGATGCAAAGCAGATAAGCGTTGACGGCGAACCCGTGAAAATGACAGCTACCGAGTACAAGATCACCGCGCTGCTCATGGAGAATGCAGGACGTGTTTTCTCTGCTGAGGAGATCTACCGAAAAGTCTGGAACGAGGATTGCTACAGTGTGGAGAATACCGTCATGGTACACATTCGTCACATCAGAGAGAAGATCGAGATAAACCCGGGCGATCCGCGCTATCTCAAGGTGGTCTGGGGGATCGGCTATAAGATAGAAAAGACTGGAGGTCATGATAAATGAAATTTCTAAAGATGAAAGCAACACGAGTTATCGCGTTTCTGACTGCATGTGTGCTTGTTGGAATATGCACGTTTGGCGTTTCCAAGAACTATCTCGCTAAGGAGGAGCTTCACAGGGAGATGCGGGATTACACGGGAAATTTTGACGGTATGATGAATCAGCTATGGGCGGTAGGAGTGATGTACCTGCGCCATATCGGACCTGACGGTGAATTCGACGGTTCAGAGGAGCTGAAGCGCTCGACCGAATCAGCGCTTCAGGAGCTCGGGCTTATGGACAGTGAGGGGAATATCACGATCAACGACTACGGTATAATGAAATACTACGTTTCAAACGGTGAAGCGGAGCTGTCGAACACCGATGCGACATTCGATCAGCTCTACGATGAGAATTATTCTTATTCCTATGACAGAAATCGGTATATCAATGTTCCGGAAATGATGCACTTTTATGGTGGAGCTGATATGAGCTGGTACAGCACCAATTACGGTATGGAGTACTATTACTTCGGTTATTACACAGACGATCTCAATGGTCACCGCGGTATCACCGTTTACGATTTTGACACCGAGGGACTCGATTACTATACCGACAACTACGGTGTGAAGATATATTACAAAACCGATGGAACGACTCCGCTTCCTTTTGTTGAGGACAATTATGATGACAATAACGCCGTGCCTATTGAGATTGAGGACGATTACCAGACTACGACCGAGGGCGAAAGTCTCCCCGAGCACGGATATCTTATCTATAATGCCGAAAGCGGTCAGTGGAAGCACGTTGACAACAGCAGGTTCAAGAATATCCCCGGTGAGAATTTTGGGCTGAGGATCTGTATCACTCCCAATGCGGATATCATTGAGGATTTTGATAAGTATATAAACAACCGCGACATTGCGGTGGATGAATTTGTCAATTCGATAGCGTATTTTATTCCGATAGCTATCGTGGCAGCTCTTCTGATGATGTACTTTATTATAGCAGGAGGATACAGCATTTCAAAGAAGCGTTTCGTAACGGGATTTTTCGATACTATATTTGCGGAGTTCCCGATATCGGTGATATTCCTGTGCCTCCTCGGAGGATGCGCATTAATGGTATATCCGAATATATTGTCTATCCGCAGCGTATTTAAAAATCTATACGGTCATCCCGAGCTTACTGCATACTTCTACGCGATCAGCTATACGGCTCTCACAGGTATTGCGGTATTGATGCTGAACTCGCTTATTGTGCGCCTGAAATGTCACACGATGATCGAGAGCAGTCTCATCGGCAGGATACTGAAAAAGATCTGGAACGGTATAAGACGCTTTTGCTCAAAGATCGAAAAGGTTGTCACCGAACGCGAAATGCTGAAAAGCAATCTCTTTCTGAGACATTTTATCATCAGGACGGTTGTTGCAATTGCCGCAGGGATCTTTTTAGCGATTATATCGCTTGGATACATGGATGATGATGTGACGTTTGTTTTTGGCGCAGTCATCATTATATTAGCATACATTTGGTTCAATCTGAAGGATATGCGCGATTTGAGCAGGCTTGAAAAGCAGATCGCCGATATGAACGGCGGCGACTACAGCCGTGTGGAGATCCCTAAATCATCTGTCGCTTACACGATCACCGAAAAGCTCAATAACATTTCGGACGGAATGCAAACTGCCGTTGAAAATCGCGTAAAGTCGGAGCGCATGAAGATCGACCTTGTGACGAACGTCTCCCACGACCTTAAAACTCCGCTCACCTCGATAATCAGCTATATCGACCTGCTCTCCGCTGAGGAGCTTGAGCCGACGGCAAGAGATTATGTGAAGATACTCGAACAGAAGTCTCAGCGACTCAACAATATCGTTTCGGATCTGTTTGATCTCGCTAAGGCTACGAGCAGGACTGACATCAATGCCGAGAGGATAGATGCGGTAATACTCACGGGACAGGTGCTCGGCGATATGAGCGACAAGATCGACAGATACGGCAGAGAGATCAGAACGCGAATAAATGCTGATAGTGCGCCGGTAATGGCTGACGGAAAGAAGCTCTACCGCGTGATGCAGAATATCATCGACAACGCACTGAAATATTCCCTTGAGAATACGAGGATATGGCTGTCGCTCGACATTGAGGGTCAGTGTACGGTAATCAGAGTGAAGAACACTGCATCGTATGAGATGAACTTTACTCCCGATGAGATCACAGAGCGCTTCACACGCGGCGATGAGTCGCGTACCTCTGAGGGAAGCGGTCTCGGACTTTCGATCGCAAAGAGCTTCACCGAGGCGTGCGGCGGTTCGCTTGAAGTAATAGTGGACGGAGATACCTTCATTACGCAGATAAGCCTTCCGATCATAAAATAGTATAAAAACAGCTCATCCCTGTATCACTCAAGGTATAGGGATGAGCTTTTGTATATTAACATTTTGCAATAGAGGAGAGTATATTTATTTATCGGCATTAACGTACTCGATAAGCTTGCCGAGACACGGCTCGAAGCATGTTCCGTACCACATTTCGTCCATGAACGGAAGCGTTTCGCGGATACAGTCAAATGTGAAGCTGACCGAGATCTCAAGCGCCTGACGAAGCGACTTTCCGAGCGTGACTGCTCCCGTGAAAACGCTGGCAAATATGTCGCCTGTACCGTGAACTGTACGGTCGATATTTTCACTGAAAGCGAAGATGAATTCGTCTTTCTCACTGTCGTAAGCGGCTGCACCCTGAGTACAGCTGTCGAGACGGACTCCCGTGAGAACAGGCATTTCGCATCCTATCGCGCAAAGCCTGCGCAGGATGTCCTTAATGTCGTCCTCGGAGTAAATATCGCTGTAAGGCATTCCGAGCATCATCGAAGCCTCGGTGATATTCGGGATAATGTAGTCAGCACGCGCACAGAGCTTCTTCATCTCCTCAACGAAATCTTCCGTGAAGCCTGCGTAGAGGCGTCCGCTGTCACCCATTGCCGGATCTACTACGATAATATTGTCATCGGTGCGGAATTTTTCAAAGAAATCAAGCACTATCCCGATCTGTTCCTTTGAGCCGAGATAGCCTGTGTATATTGCGTTGAAACGCAGTCCGAGCTTCTCCCAGTGAGACGCTATCGCATCTATGTCACCCGTCAGATCGCGGAATGTGTATCCCGTGAATCCGCCCGTGTGCGTTGAAAGAACAGCCGTCGGAATAACCGCCGTCTCTATGCCCATAGCAGAGATTATCGGCAGTGCCGCTGTCAGCGAGCACTTTCCGAAGCATGATATGTCCTGTATCGTTACGATCTTCTTCATTTCCATTCCTCCATTTTCGCCTAAATGTTATTGTACACCTTTTCTATCCTCATGTCAAGCAAATTTCACGCTTTTGCACGGTAACAGCGTTTATTATGATATGTCGAGACATAATCTGAGGCTATGCTTATGAATTCTTTGACAAAAAGATGTGTTTCTTGCCG
>DHYN01000029.1:14547-18420 GCA_002414125.1 Ruminococcus sp. UBA5129
CCTCCCGATACCGCCTCAATATTGCATAATAAAAGCTGTTTCCGTGTGCAATGGAAAATTAACACTTGACACGGTGCGGAAAAGGTGGTATAATACTGACAGTTAATTATGCGATGAAGATGTGTAAGTAGCTTTGTTCAGACAGCATTCAGAGAACGGACGTCATGGCTGGGAGCGTCCCGTGCGCTGACAGAGTGAATTTCAGCAATCCGAGCAGCCGACGAAAATCATTTGAGTTAAGTCGGGTGATGCCGTTCACGAAATTTCGGCATAAGAGTGCGGGAGATATTCCCGAACGTGAGTGGTACCACGGAAAATTTCCGTCTCATGGCTTTTCATGGGACGGTTTATTTTTTATGGAAATTCTATAAGGAGGTCTATCATGAATTCACAGATCGATGAATTAAAACAGAAACTTGAGCAGCAGCTTGCAGAGATAAGCACGGCTGACGAGCTTGAGGACGTGAGAGTTGCGTACCTCGGCAAAAACGGTTCTGTCACAGGACTTTTAAAGCAGATGGGAAAGCTCTCGCCAGAGGAGAAGAAGAGCTTCGGACAGGCTGTAAATACCCTAAAAAAATACGCGGCAGAGGCTGTTTCGGCAAAGCAGGCTGAGCTTGCCAAGCTTGAAATGGAGCGCGAGATAAATTCAATGCCCGATTTCGATGTAGCTATGCCTGCAAACCTCAAGCGCGGTTCATATCACCCGATCACCCTCGTTCAGAGAAAGTGTGAGCAGGTATTCCGCTCAATGGGATTTACTGTTGAGGACTACAGCGAGATCGTAACGGACTATGAGTGCTTTGAGTCGCTCAATATCCCGAAATTCCACCCTGCAAGAGATATGCAGGATACTTATTATCTCGAGAACGGACAGCTTCTCAAGTCGCAGACCTCTGCGGCTCAGAACGCTATCTACCGCAAGTACCGCGACCGTCTCGTCAACNNGCGAGCCGATACGTGCAATTTTCCCGGGACGCTGCTTCAGAAACGAGTCAACCGATGCCTGCCACGAGAATACCTTCTTCCAGATGGAGGGCGTTATGGTAGACAGAAATATCTCCATCTCAAACCTTATCTTCTTCATGAAAACGATGCTCTCTGAGGTTTTCGAGCGTGACATCAATGTTCGTCTCCGTCCCGGTTTTTTCCCGTTCGTGGAACCCGGCTTCGAGCTTGATATCAACTGCCTTATCTGCGGAGGCGAGGGATGTCCCTCTTGTAAGCACAGCGGCTGGCTCGAGCTTTGTCCGTGCGGCATGATCCACCCGAACGTTCTCCGTGAAGGAGGCATCGACCCCGATGAGTTCACAGGCTTTGCGTTCGGTCTCGGACTTACCCGTCTGGCAATGATGAAGTACGGAGTAAAGGATATCCGTGACCTCAACAGCGGCGATCTGCGGAGCCTTTCACAGTTTACCGAGGATAAATAAGGAGGGTTATAAATGCTTATTTCAATTAACTGGATAAAGGACTTCGTTGACCTTTCGGGACTCGATATTAACGGGGTCATTCATACATTTTCGCTTTCCACAGCCGAGGTAGAAAACGAGATATTCTACAAGGGAAGCGATATCAGCGGTATCGTGTGTGCTGAGATCAAGTCGGTGGAGAATCATCCGGATTCCAAGAAGCTTCACCTGCTTAAAGTGGATGCCGGCGGTGACGAGCTTGTTGACGTTGTGTGCGGAGCACCTAATGTCCGTGTTGGCATGAAAACCGCTTTTGCCAAGGTCGGCGCAAAGATCGGAGAGATCGAGATCGCTCCTAGAGCTCTTGCAGGCTATACTTCATACGGTATGTGCTGCTCGGAAAAGGAGATCGGCATAAGCGATGATAATTCGGGCATCATGGAGATAACCGATGATATACCGTGCGGAACAGAGCTCAAGGATGCTTACGAGATAAATGACATCATCTTTGAGGTCGATAACAAGTCGCTCACGAACCGCCCCGACCTCTGGGGTCACTACGGTATCGCAAGAGAATTTGCAACGCTTACGGGCAGACCGCTCAAGCCCATTGAAACTGCCGATCTATCGGTATACGATGACCTCCCGAAGGTGGACATCAAGATTGAGGATGAGCTTTGCAAAAGATATTCGGGCATCCGTTTTGAGAACATTTCGCGCAAGATCAGCCCTGTGAACATGCGCATCCGTCTGTTCTACTGCGGTATGAGAGCTATCAATTATCTTGCCGACCTTACAAATTACCTTATGCTTGAAATGGGTCAGCCGATGCACGCTTTCGATTCGAGAAAGGTCGATAAGATCAGGATCAAGCGTTTTGACAAGCCATTCGAGTTCAAGACTCTTGACGGCGTTGAGCGGCATATTGACGAGAACACTCTCATGATATGCAATGGCGATATTCCTGTGGCTATTGCGGGAATCATGGGCGGTCTTGATTCGGAGATAGTTGATGATACGTCCTCACTCACTCTTGAGTCGGCTAACTTTGATGCTGTTTCAATCAGAAAGTCATCATCTCGCCTTGCACACAGAACCGATGCTTCAATGCGTTACGAAAAGAGCCTCGACCCTGAAATGACGACTGTTGCCGCAGCTCGTTTCGTAAAGCTCCTCTCCGACTACGACAACGGAATAAGGGTAACTTCATCACTCACCGATGAGTACGCATCGCGCTTTGATGACGTTACACTCAGCTTTGACAAGGCTTTTGTTGACAAGTACACCGGTATTGAGATCTCAAATGAGACTATCGTCAATACGCTCACATCACTCGGATTCGGCGTAAAGCTCGAGGGAAACAGCTTTACGGTTGACGTTCCCTCATGGAGAGCTACAAAGGATGTTACGTTAAAGGCTGACATCATTGAGGAGATCACGAGGATCTATGGATACGATAACTTTGACGTGAATACCGCATGCGCTCCGCTTTATCCTGTCCGTATGACAGAGGAGAAGAATGTTGAGGAGCAGATCAAGGACATTCTTGTAAAGCGTTTCTCGCTCCATGAGGTACACTCATATATCTGGGCGTACTATGACGAATACAAGAAGCTTGGCATCGATGTCGAGGACAACATCAAGCTTCTCAATGCCTCGAATCCGAATATCGAGACTATCCGCCGTTCAATGATTCCGACACAGCTTTGTCAGGTCAAGTCAAATACTTCATTCGATACGGAATTCGGTATTTTTGAGATTGGACGCGTTGTCAACGGCGTTGACGAGAATGACCTCTGCCGTGAGTCGAAGAAGCTCGGCATCACGCTCTTTTCTAAGACTGCCTCTGCCGAGGAGCTGTACTTCCGCATGACAGATATGATCGCAGTTGTTATGGACGACATTCGTCACAGCGAGGTTACTTACAAGGCTGTCGAGGCTGACCATTCATATATCCATCCAAAGAACTATAATGCCGTATTCTGCGGCGATACCGAGATCGGACGCATTGGTCTCGTTTACCCGACAGTTCTTAGAAAGATCGACAAAAAGGCGAATGTCGTATTTGCCGAGATCGACATCAAGTCTGTTGAAGGCGCAGTCAATAAGGGCATCACATACAGCGAGGCATCTAAATTCCCGTCGATAGACGTTGATCTCACTTTCATCAGCGAGAAGTTTGCTCCCATTAAGGAGGCTGTTGCCGCACTCGGTTCAGATCTCATCAAGAGCATCAGTGTTGCAGACATCTACAACAGTACCGAGGGTAAGGCTATCACGATCCGTCTTTGCTTCGTTCATCCCGAGAGAACTCTCACCAAGGACGAGGTTATGGAGATCGCCGATAAGCTCATCGCCGACCTTGATTCAAAGGGAATACAAATGAAAAAGTAATATAATGATACCTGTTCGGAAAGACAGGCGTTCATAAATAATTATAGCCCGAAAGCAACTTTAAAAA
>DHYN01000036.1 GCA_002414125.1 Ruminococcus sp. UBA5129
GCAGAGCCTCCCGATAATGTTTCGATAGTTCATATATAGTAAATTCTGCTATGTTCGCATTGCGGAAAAATGTTGTAATTTCACTTTTTTTGTGGTATACTATTGATAGAGACGAGTATATCAAAAGGAGTGATTTTCATGAACAATAATGCATTGCACAAGCTCTCATATGGACTGTTTGTCCTCACCGCGCGTATGGACGGATGCGACAACGGATGTATCGTGAATACGGTAATACAAGTGACGACCGAGCCGAATCGCATCGCAGTGGCAGTGAACAAGCAAAATTATACGCACGAAATGATCTGCAATACGGCTAAGTTCAATGTGTCTGTCCTCACGGAAAGCTCAAAGTTTGCAACATATAAGCACTGGGGGTTCAGAAGCGGACGCGATGTTGACAAGACTGAGGAGATCAGCTTCTGCCGTGTGAAAAATGATGTGATCTATATCGCCGAGGAGACAAATGCCTATATATCGGCAAAGGTGGTAAAGGCGATCGACCTCGGGACTCACACGCTGTTTATTGCCGATGTTACGGACTGCGATGTTCTCGGAGATGACGAATCGGTAACATATTCCTATTACCATAAAAATATCAAGTCCGCTCCTGCACCAAAGGTAAAGAAAGGGTTTATATGTACGGTATGCGGATATGTCTATGAGGGTGAAACGCTCCCCGATGATTTCATATGTCCGTGGTGCAAGCACCCTGCCTCGGATTTCAAACCGCTTTAAAGGAGCATCGTGATGATAAAGATTCTTATTGCGGAGGATGACAAGGAGATCAACCGTCTCATATGCGATTACCTTAAAGGACAGGGCTATGAGACGTTGAGCGCCTTTAACGGATTTGAGGCGTCGGGCATCATCCGTGAGCGCAGTGATATATCCCTCGTGCTGCTCGATCTGATGCTGCCGTTCCGCAGCGGTGATGCGGCGCTTGCCGATATCAGAGCATTTTCGGCTGTGCCGGTGATCGTTGTTTCGGCTAAGGATACAGTCCGTACAAAGATAGACGTCATGAGAATGGGTGCAGATGACTATATCACGAAGCCCTTTGATCTCGATGAGCTGCTTGTGCGTGTGGAAGCTGTTCTAAGGAGATGCTCGGGAAGCTCCGTATCCGCTGAGCCGCAGCGTTCCGAAACTCTGACTCACAGATCGCTGACACTTGACAGGAGTGTGAAAACTGCTCAGCTTTGCGGAAAGACGCTCACTCTGACTGCAAAGGAGTACGCTATCCTTGAACTTTTTCTGCTGAATCCGAAAAAGCTCTTCTCAAAAGCAAATCTATTTGAGAGTGTGTGGAACGAGCAGTATTTCAGCGATGACAATACGCTCAAGGTGCATATGAGCAATCTCCGCAGCAAGCTGAAAGAAGCCTCTCCCGATGAGGATTACATAGAAACGGTCTGGGGAATGGGCTACAAATTAACTTAACCTTTTCTTAACCTTTGACTTTACGGTTTCTTAACACCGCCAGATTATAATAAAAGCATAGAGAAAAACGGAACGCAGGTTTCCGATGAAAGGCGGTAAGAACATGGGGGATCATGTTATTGAATTAAATGAGCTCACCAAATGCTACGGAAAAAACACAGTCGTAGACAAATTCAGCCTTTCGGTCAAAAAGGGTCACATCTGCGGACTCATCGGACCGAACGGTGCAGGCAAGACCACGTTCATGCGAATGATCGCAGGACTTACAGCTCCCACGAGCGGGGAAATGAAGTTCTTCGGCAAGGGGGACGATCTCGACAGATCGCGCAGACGGATGTCCTTTATGCTTGAAGCTCCGATCATCGACCCGAATCTTACGGCATGGCAGAATATGCAGTATGTCAGATTTGTAAAGGGTATCGCGAATGAAAAGAAGATCACCGAAAATCTTGAATTTGTAAAGCTCGGTGATACAGGAAAGAAGCCTGCCGGAAAGTTTTCACTCGGCATGAAGCAGTGTCTCGGCATCGCAATGGCGCTCATGAACGATCCCGAGATAATGGTGCTTGATGAGCCTGTCAACGGTCTCGATCCCGAGGGCATCGTTGAAGTGCGTCACATGCTGAAGAAGCTTTCGGATGAGCGCGGAGTTACGATAATCATTTCCAGCCACATCCTGCCCGAGCTTGCAGAGCTTTGCAGCGATTTCACCATTATCAACCACGGAAAGCTCGTCGAGAGCTTCAGTTCGGAAGAGCTTNNGCTTTCAAAGTGCAGGAGCAGAATATCTATCCGCACCGATAATATAAACGAAACAGCCGCCGTGCTCGAAAAAAAGCTTGGTATCCGCGAGTATAAGGCAGTGCACGGCGAAGAGATACACCTGTTTGAACGTCTTGATGACATAAAGACCGTCTCAAAGACGATAACCGACAGCGGTTTTATCATCACAAAATTCGTTGAGGAGGGCGAAAGCCTCGAGGAATATTATCTTTCAAAGGTAGGTGTATCAAATGAATAAGCATATCAAGGCAGAATTTTACAGGATCTCACGCGGAACTATTTTTTTCAGGATGTTCGTATTCATGGCACTTGCGCTTGCAGTACTCGGATACGTCGCTCAGGAGGACTTCACATCGAATACCCTCGACATCACGCTTATGGGATGCTCCGAGCTGTTTATGTATGTGCCCATGGTGCTTGTCACTCTGGCGAGCGTTATCATTTCAAGGAACTATTTCAACAGAACATATTACTATGAGATCATGGACGGCGCTAACACCCATACGATCATTATGAGCAAGCTTGCGGTCTACGGTTCAATGTCGTTCATCTATATCATCCCTGCTGTAACGATCGCTGTCATTATCGGCGCAAGGAACGGTTTGGGAACATTTGAGAAGCCTCTGCTCCATGCCGCTGTATTCATTGTCATAACACTCCATCTCTTCCTGAGAGCAACGTTCATTTCCATGCTGATCCGTCATATCGTTGGCGGAGCGATCGTCTCTTATGTGCTCACGTTCGTGGAGTCTATCTTCGTTATGGTGAATGGGATCATCTCCGGAAACGATATAGAAGAGTGCTTTGAAAGCACCGGATCTGTTCTGAATAACTGGCTCCCGACATTCCAGTGCAGCATGGTGATGATGCCGAAGCTCGACAGCGATCTCGTTATCGGCATTTTCGGAAGCTTCGCGGTAATGCTTGCAGTATTCTACACGGCTGTTTACTTCTCACACAAAAACAAGAAGTTTGCATAGATCATAATAAGGAGGTACACTATGGAAGGTTTTCTCATCGCTGTCATGGTGTGCCTTTTTTTGCTCACAGGCTATATTCTGCTGAAATTCATTTCGCTGAAAAGGCAGCTTCGCAGCTTTGTCAAGGAGGTCAGAGCGCACAGTGACGAGGAATACGGTGCGCTTGTCCGCGTTGAGAGCTTCGACAGGGAGATAACCGAGCTTGCCGATGCGCTGGACGAGCATATCAGACTGCGGCGGCAGTTATCGGAGAGAAATGTTCGTGAGCGCAGGGAGCTTTCCAATATAATCTCGGGTATTTCTCACGATTTCAGAACTCCTCTGACGGCTTCTCTCGGCTATCTGCAAATGATCGAAAAGAGCGGTAGGCTGACGGGCAGCGTTAAGGAATATCTCGGTATCGCGATCGAAAAGAACCTCTATCTGAAAACGCTTTCGGACGATTTCTTTGAGATATCAAAGATAGATGCGGGTTCGGAAAATACTCCCTTGCGAGAGCCTGTTGATCTGAGCAAGCTGCTGTCGGAGAGACTTCTCGAGCAGTATGAGTGGATAACCGAAAAGAGTCTGAGGACGGAATTCGACATCGGCGATGGCGTAATCGCGGAGAGCGATCCGCACAGTCTTGAGCGCATCGTCACGAATATCCTGTCAAATGCCTCGAAATATGCCGAGGAGTTTCTTGAAGTGAGACTCACAAGTGATGAGCACGTAGCACATCTGACGGTCTCCAACGGTTTTTCGGAATGTGAAGAGATCGACGTGAACCGCGTTTTCGAGCCTTTTTACCGAGCCGGTTCACGCAGCAGGGAGGGGAGCGGTCTCGGGCTTTATGTGGCTAAGGCTCTCTGTGAAAGGCTCGGCTGCGATATGACCGCGAGCAGCGAAAATGGGACGTTTACGATAAAGGCTGAGATCCCAAAACAAACGGCAGACGCGTTTTGACGCATCNNTCTAGCCGATTATATCCTTGTTGAAGAGGCGAAGCGTGTCCATCCGTAGTGAACGGTGCTGAGGCTTTGCGAGCTGAGGATCGTCCGCGAGTATTTCCGCGGCACAGCTTTGAGCCTGACTCATAAGCTCCATATTGCACGCTATATCCGCGATCTTCAGCGGCGGCAGACCGTGCTGTGCGTTGCCGAAAAAGTCTCCCGGACCGCGCAGCTTAAGATCCTCCTCGGAGATCTTGAATCCATCGGTGGTGGACGAGATTATTTTCATTCGTTTTTTGCACTCATCGCCTGTGTTGTCTGTTATGAGGATGCATGAGCTTTCAAAGCTGCCTCGTCCGACACGTCCGCGGAGCTGGTGGAGCTGTGAAAGTCCGAACCGCTCGGCATTCTCAATGACCATTACAGCGGCGTTCGGTACATCTACACCGACCTCTACAACGGTGGTGCAGATGAGCACCTGTATCTCTCCGTCATGGAATTTTTTCATCACTCGTTCCTTTTCAGCAGCTTTCATCTTTCCGTGGAGCAGGGCTGTCGTGCATCCTTTGAGGTTGCCCTGAGCGGCATTCTCGGCATATGATTTTACGGCAAGCAGGTCGCTTTCGCTGTCCTCGATCATCGGACACACTACATACGCCTGACGACCCTCGGCAAGACGGTCGCGGACAAATCCGAATGCGCGCGATCTGAGCTTACCGGTGACGGCATAGGTCTTGACGGGCTTTCTGCCCAGCGGAAGCTGGTTTATCACCGAAATATCGAGGTCGCCGTAGATAATGAGTGCGAGAGTCCTCGGGATAGGCGTTGCGGACATAACGAGCTTGTGCGGAGAATCACCTTTCTCGGCAAGAGCTGCACGCTGAGCGACACCGAATCGGTGCTGTTCATCGGTTATCACAAGTGCGAGCGAGCGGTATTCCACGTCCTTTTGGATTATCGCATGAGTACCCACAATAACGTTGGCGTCCCCCGAGGCTATTTGTTCGCGCAGGGCAGCCTTTTTCTTCGGGGTCAGCGAGCCTGTCAGCAGGCAGACGTTGATCCCGAACGGCTTGAGGAATTCCGACAGAGTGCGGTAGTGCTGTGAAGCGAGTATTTCGGTAGGAGCCATAAGCGCTGCCTGTGCGCCGTTACGCACGGTGAAGAAGCATGCTGCAGCCTNNGCAACGGCGGTCTTTCCGCTTCCGACGTCGCCTTGAAGCAGCCTGTTCATCGGTACATCGCGGCAGAGATCGCCTATTATCTCGTCAGCCGCGCGCTTCTGTGCATCGGTCAGCTTGAACGGAAGCCCGTCCGTGTATTCGTCTATGCTGACAGAGCTGTCCATATNNCGGCGGCTTCGGGACTTCATCATTGACATGCCGAGCTGCAGCTTGAGCAGTTCATCGAAAGCGAGCCTGCGGCGTGCTGTTTCCGAGGCAAGATCGCTTTCCGGAAAGTGGATATTCTCGAGCGCCCACATCAGCGGACAAAGGTTATATTTTCGCAGCAGCTCATCGGGCAGGGTCTCAAACGGTTCGGAGCGCATTATCCCAAGCGCCTGACGGATGTTGGTCCGTATCATATTCACGGAAAGCCCTTGTGTCAGAGGATAGATCGGCTGAATGAGAACGGTCTCTTCGGCAGGGATATACACGGGAGAGGTTATCTCGCGTCGAAGAAGATTTCCCGTAACTTTTCCGTACATATAATATACCGCGCCCTCCTTGAGCGCTTGAAACGCGTAGACATTGTTGTACATCACGAGAAGTATATCATCAAGCCCGTCCGTAGCAGCAGCCTTGCAGATAACGAGACCTCCGCGGACTCTCTGCGGAGGAAGCTTGCGGAATATTTTCAGTTTCAGGACATTGTACTCATTTAGCTGAGCCTGCCGGACAGGGACATGTGCGCGGAAGTCGAGGTATGCTCTCGGGATGTGGTATATCAGCTCATAAGGCGATGTTATCCCGAGCTTGCGGTATTTTTCGCCGCGTGCCTTTCCGACACCTTTGAGATATTCGATCTCACTGAATAGAGTTGCGGACATTTTTTACTCCTTCAAAAAACAAGGGCGAACGACCGTCCGCCCAATAGTATTGATTCATCTCTGCTCGCAGATGAGCTTGATAGCGGTTCTTTCCTCGCCGTCGATCGTGATATTTGCAAATGCAGGGATGCATATGAGGTCTACACCAATAGGGGCAAGATAACCTCTTGCGATGGCGATCGCCTTGATAGCCTGATTGGAAGCTCCCGCGCCGACTGCCTGTACCTCGACAGCCTTCTGCTCTCTGATAACACCGGCAATAGCTCCGGCAACTGAGTTAGGTGATGAATGCGATGATACTTTTAAAATTTCCATTGTTGAGTCCCTCCTGTTAAAAATTATTTTTATTAAGTTGTTTCGGGGCATTGAAGCTCGGTGCAAAATGATTGCCCACACTTTTTGCCACTTTGATTATACAATAAAAAAGAAATAATTGCAATAGGTTTGATAAAAGTTTGTGAGCTATCTCACAATTATGCGGGAAATTTTGTGCGATTTGCCGATTTTTTCGTCAAACTCTACAACTGCTCCGCATATGAAGCAGTCTCCATCAGCTTCTTTGAAACGGGTCGGCATACGGTATCGAAGCCGATCAAGCGCCGGCGTTATCTCAACTCCGAGGCAGGAGCGTTCGGGACCTGTCATGCCGAGGTCGGTTATATAGGCGGTGTGCTCGGAGAGGATGCACTCATCAGCGGTCTGGACATGGGTGTGTGTGCCGAAAACGCCCGTGACACGCTTTTCAAGGTGGAAGCCCATTGCCTTTTTCTCGGAAGTCGCCTCGGCGTGGAAGTCAACAAAGATATTCGGAGTCTCAATGTCCGCAAGCATATTGTCGATGACCGTGAACGGGTTGTCGAGCGGATCGAGGTAGATCGTTCCCGAAAGATTCAGAACGGCAACAGAGTAAGCACCCATATCGAGGATACATATTCCCTTTCCGGGACATGCTCCTTCGGGATAGTTTGCAGGTCGGATGATGTTGTCGCGCTCGTATATATCGAGTGATTCGCGGCGCTTGAAAGCATGGTTGCCCGTTGTTATTATGTCGGCGCCCGCGTTGAGGAGCATGTCGGCTGAATGGCGTGTTATGCCATTGCCCTGCGCGGAGTTTTCCCCGTTCACTACGGTGATGTCAATGCCGTAAAGCCGTTTGATCGAGGGGAGCTTCTCCGCAAGGAAACGGCATCCCGATTCACCGACTACGTCTCCGATGAAAAGTATATTTTTCAAGATAAGTCCTCGCTTTCACATTTTTCCTAACCTATATAATAACATATTATGCGCGTTTTGGCAATGGGTATGATATTTTTGTTTCACAAAAAAATGTTTTTCGTGATTGCTGCCGTGTTATTGTTGACGGGAAGATTTGTATATGATATATTATATAATATGGAGGGACGCTTATGAAAACAAGACAGGAAATAATTGATTACGGTATGACTTTCGCAGGTGCATACACGGATGTTCCGTTCAAAGACGAGAATTGGGTGCTTTTGAGGTACGCAAAAAACAAGCGCACCTTCGTCTGGACATTTGAGCGTGAGGGAAAGATATGGATAAGTGTCAAGGTCGCTCCTGAGTGGAGAGATTTCTGGCGGAGCGTTTATGATTCTGTCGTGCCTGCATATCATCTCAACAAGCAGCACTGGAATTCTGTCATTCTTGACGGAACTGTTCCCGATGAAGAGATAAAACGTATGATCCGGGAGAGCTACGCCCTTATCACCTCAAAAAAATAGCCGCGGATATGCCTATATAGCGTGATTTTCTCAAAAAGTCCAAATTTTTTTGGAAAAATTAAAAAAAACGCTTGACAAATCCTCAGATAAGTGATATAATAGATTCTGTCGTCAGGGAACTGACGAATGGCAAAAGAATGTGGGGGTTTAGCTCAGCTGGGAGAGCATCTGCCTTACAAGCAGAGGGTCACAGGTTCGAGCCCTGTAGTCCCCACCACATTCGGCCCGGTAGTTCAGTTGGTTAGAACGCTAGCCTGTCACGCTAGAGGTCGTGAGTTCGAGCCTCATCCGGGTCGCCATTATGCTTCTGTAGCTCAGTCGGTAGAGCAGGGGACTGAAAATCCCCGTGTCGTTGGTTCGATTCCGACCGGAAGCACCATAAAGAATCAGAACTGATAAAAGAGCATTTTTGTTCACAGCAATGATTCTTTATTAAATGCGGATTTAGCTCATCTGGTAGAGCGCCACCTTGCCAAGGTGGAGGTAGCGAGTTCGAGCCTCGTAATCCGCTCCATAGTGTTGGGGTAATAACCTCGGCATTTTACCAATCCCGAAGCGTTTGTTTCGGGATTTTTTCTTATACTTGGATATGATTTTGAAATTGGATTTGAACAGGTGACTTATGGACAAAGAAATGAGATATGCCGTGCTTATTGATGCGGATAACGTTGCGGCAAAATACACGACATATATCCTTGATGAGGTATCTAATTACGGCGTCGTAACATATAAAAGGGTGTACAGCGACTGGACTCGCCCGAATGCCGCGAGCTGGAAAGCAATGGCTCTCGAAAATGCTATCACGCCGATACAGCAGTACAGCTATACGACCGGAAAAAATGCGACCGACTCCGCAATGATAATAGATGCGATGGACATTCTCTACTCAAACAACGTTGACGGCTTTTGCATCGTTTCGAGCGACAGTGACTTTACACGTTTGTGCATCCGTCTGAGAGAATCGGGAATGCACGTCATCGGAATGGGCGAGCAGAAAACTCCGAGACCGTTCAGCACTGCCTGCAACGCGTTCAAGTACCTCGAGATCCTTGCCGATGAGGAGCTGCGCAATAACGACAGCGAAACTATTGTGGATCTTCAGACACTTGAGGAGGCTATAATCCGCATAATCAGCGAAAATGCCAACGCACAGGACGAGATAAATATCGGCGAGCTAGGAAGCAGGCTTCAGAACCGCTATCCCGATTTCGACGTGCGTAACTACGGTTATTCAAAGCTGTCTCAGTTCCTCAAGAGGTTTTCATCACTGAGCTTCAGACAGGTCGGAAGCAGTATAATAGTTTCGCAGAAAACCGATAATACCGACCTCGAAAAGGTACTGGCTATACTGGAGAAGATAGTGCGTACGGGCGGTTCAAAGGGATACAATCTGGGCGAACTCAAAAAACAGCTTTGTGCGAAAATGCCTGCTTTCAATGTGAAAACCTACGGCTACTCAAAGTTCAGCCGCTTTGTGGAGAACCTTTCAGGATTTAAGATAAAGAATAATATGGTGCTTATATCAAATAAATGATCGGCGGAGGAAATCTGAATGGCTAAAAAGATACTGTCTCTGATTCTTGTGGTGATCTGTGTGGTTTTTGGCTTCTGGGGTGTCAAATATGTGAGGGAATCGGGACTTTTTGAACCGTATTCGGAGCGTGAGTATCTGACCGATGAAGAGGAAGAACTGCGCGTTGTTTACCAATCGCTGTCCGATGATGAAAAAGCTCTCTACACGGCGCTTTACAGAGGCATAAGCGAGAACAAGAGCAAAATAAGGCTCCCGTTCGATGCGGATGAAGAGATGTATCAGAAGATCTATTGTATTCTCGAAAAGCAAGAGGGTGAGCTTTTTAACATTGCACCTACTTATTATACGGCAGCTAAAATAAAGACGGCAAATATGATCTACCGTATTGAGAACAAGTCTGAGGCAAGAAGCTGCGCGGCTGAGCTTGACAGGGTCGCAGATGAAATTTTGTTGGAAATACCTGACGATGCGGATGATTATCATAAGCTTCTGTACATCCACGATCGCATTATCGGCAATTGTACATATGACGTCGAATCGGAGATGGGCGGAACGGCTTACGGTTGTCTCGTTGAAAAACGAGCACGCTGTGAGGGGTACGCAAAGGCTTTCGGTATGCTTGCAGGCAGGCTCGGTATAAGGACGATCTTCCTTACCGGCTGCAATGGCAGCGGTCAGCTTCATGCTTGGAATCAAGTCGAGCTTGACGGAAAGTGGTACAATGCAGATGTTACATGGGATGATACCGATGATAAGATGAGTCCTAGGTATATTTATTTTCTTGTGGATGACGAGCATTTCTATTCAGAAAGCACTTCCGATGACGGCAAGGAAACTCATGTGCTTGATGATGAGTATGTAGAACCGAAAAAATGTGATTCAAATAACTCCTATTATGTAAGAGAAAGATGCTACGCACAGACCTTGGAGGATGCGGACGCTATTCTGAGACGTGCTGCGGTCGAGAAAAAGAAATCTATTGAGATAAATTTTGCGAACGATGAGGTTCATTCGGATTTTATAGATGAGTACGTCAACGGCGGAAAAATTTTTGATATAATCATCGAAAAGAGCAGTGATACGGCTGAAATCAGGTTTACCCATGCCGAGTATGAGGGGTGCAATACGACTAAGATCTTATTCGATTGAGACATGTTTGGGGAAAATCAACAAAAAAACGGCGATATTTGATTCAAAGTTTGAGTTGACAAAGACGAAAAAGAATGGTATAATAATAAAGCTGTCGGACGAGGACATGCAAAATACTGAAAAGAAATTTGAAAAAATTTCAAAAAGTACTTGACAAGCCTCTGAAGATATGATATAATATTAAAGTTGTCG
>DHYN01000084.1:0-1321 GCA_002414125.1 Ruminococcus sp. UBA5129
CAGCTATATTTCGGTATATTATAAAGCAAAAGGGATATGTCCTCCATAAATGTTGGAAGGCATATCCCTATCTATTTCTTTTTCAGAAGCTCTATTCAATTCTCGTCTATAATGTTCACTATCTTTTTACCCTGTTTCTCTGCATACTGTATCGTTCGGTAAGCTCCGCCGTTTTTATGCTGAATACAGCACACAACAAGGTCTGATCGGTTAACGATATTTCTGTTTCGCACTTGGATAGCCGACTTGGGGTGAGCTTCTGCGGATTCAGAACATATCTCTACCTCATCGTAGTATTCAAGGTAGCTCTTTTCGTTGTCACGATACTCGGCTTTCATATATGGCAAAACAAGGGTAAAATGCGTGTTGCCGTAAGCGTAATTGCGGATAGCTCTTTTGATAGCAGAAGAAGCAAGCAAGTCAAAATCTCCGTCCCGTCCTATCAGGAAATCGACATATTCCCTCTGTGTGATTAGGTCGTGTAGGAGCGTGTCAAGACGGTTTTCAATTTCCGTTCCGTGCTCCACATTCCTATGCCCGAAAAAGCTAACAGTATAAATATCCATAACCTCACCTCAAATAATACTATATACATAGTAACATTTAATATGTATATTGTCAAGAGGTAACATTTAATATAGAATGTTATTAAGGGGTGATGTTATGAATAACTCAAAATCGGTTGTTACAATCAAGGAGTATGGTAAAATCAGCATACACTTGAAAGAAATCATGGACAGCAAGCATATCACAAGAAATTACCTTGCAAGAGTTTCCAATACTCGATTTGAGGTCATCAACAAGTGGTACAACAACGATGTGGAGAAAATGGACTTGGATATTCTCGCTCGTATCTGCTATGTACTCGAATGTTCTCCTGCGGATATAATTATGTACGATAATAAGTGAAGCGTTTTAGCCTTGTGGGTTAGGACGCTTTTATATTTCCCACACTCAGTTGCCAAAATGAATATAAATTTCGAAGTGGATTTCTCAGCATATGAAAATAGCGAAACCTCCGCAAGATTAGCTCCTGCGGAAGTTTCTGTTTGTCCCATTATATCGGAATTAAACCCTATATGTTCTCTCTTGTTGTGCAGATAGAGAGTTTTTTAGCTATTTTCAACAAGCAGACGTTTCATCAGGCAATCGGGATTTTTTTGCCTGCGATGATACGTTGCATCATTCTTCGGAAACGGTGCAAGTCCGAGCGGTTTTCCGGAGCATTCGGGGGAGTGTGCCGTGATGTATTGCAGAAAGCATACGGCGGAATCAACAGCATCGTACTTCTGCTAAATCTGCTCCAGTCCATTACATAAAC
>DHYN01000084.1:1403-13348 GCA_002414125.1 Ruminococcus sp. UBA5129
GAGCTTGTTTTGTTACAGAAGAGTGTCGAGGAGCTCTGGAAGCTCGGAGAAAGCGTTGATCCTCGGGACATCTGCGCTGATCGTTCCGAAGCCGTAAGCCGCGTGGACAAATCCGACTCCGGCTTTCATTGAAGCATCGTAGTCGCCTTGAATGTCGCCGACATAGTAAGCGCGCTCAAGAGCGTTTCTCTCGGTAATAAGCGCGATATTGTCACCCTTTGGCTTGAGGTTATTGCCGTAGCATTCGATGTCGGTGAAGTATTTCCCGAAGCCGTAATGCTCGAGGAATGTCTCAATATAGCCGCTTTGGCAATTGCTGACGATGTAGAGACTGTACTTTTCCTTCAGACGGACAAGCGTTTCTTCAAGCATGGGGTAGAGTTCGCCTCCGTTTACGCGGAGAAATTCGATCTCATACTTACCGCACTTGTCGAGGAGATCATATCTCTCCTCAGCAGGCAGGTCGCCGAAGAGAATATCTGCGAGCTTGTCCATAGTGAGTCCCATGACACTCATAATGTCGTTTTTAGTGATCTCCGGACGGTCATATCCGAGCTGTCTGACCTTTTCTGTCCAAGAAGCAGCAACGTTTTCGGACGAGTCCCAGAGAGTGCCGTCCATATCAAAAATTATTCCAGTTTTCATCATTTTCTTACCAACCTATCATAAATTTCATCGAGCTGAACCTTGTCGTATTTTACCTCGTCAAGTATCGTTATGCGACCCGTTCTGACTGTGCGTGCTTTTTGCCATATATCTGCGAACATGTCCTTAGTGATACCGTAGGAGACGGGATCTGTGCTTATGCCGTATGCATTTGTAATTTCGATGAGACTGCTCGCATCCTGTCCTTGAAAGATGCACGAAGGGATGCTGCCGAGAGCGACTGCCATTCCGTGAGAGATCTTGATCTCGGGGTAGTATTCCTCGATAGCATGCGCGAAAAGGTGTTCGCTTCCGCTGCATGGTCTTGACGAGCCTGCGATCTCCATTGCGAGACCTCCCATTACGAGCGCTCTTGAGAGGATGCGGATGAACACACGGCTTTTTATATCCTTTTCGTCACAGTGGCAGACTGAATCAAAGCTCATGCGGCTTATTGCATAGGCGAAGTCCTCAATATGAGTGCCTGTCTTTTTGGCGGAGAGCTTCCAGTCGAAAAGAGCGGTGTGCTTCGAGAGCGTGTCGCCGATGCCGGAGAGTGTTTGTCCCTTCGGAGCTTTTGCGATCATATCAGTGTCTACGAGTATTGCGGTCGGTATTTTGCAGGCGAACGTCTTTCGAGCATTTCCTACTGCTTCAAGAACGGCGAACGGGGATGCAAGCGAGTCGTTGCTAAGAGAGGTCGGCATACAGATGTAAACCGCTTTGCTTATGTGTGCGGCATATTTAGCCGTATCGAGAACTCGTCCGCCTCCGAAACCGATGATGACCTTGATATCCTCGATGCAGACCTTTTTCGCTATCGCAACTGCCTCATCGAAATCGGCACAGTTCATCGGATATATCTCTGCACCGCCGAAATCACGGCTGATTTCGGTTATCTTGCACTTGTAGGTATTGATGAGGAACTGCTCGGAAACTATGAGCGTTTTTTGTCCTATCACTTCGGGAAGATAGCTTCCGATGATCTCGTCCGAGCGGCAGAAAGCGTCCTCCTCGACTGCAAGGCAGATCGGCAGGTTGAACCTTGAATGCTGATTCATATAATCACCTCTTATTTATAGTATGTCTTTTTTTGAATTTATTATATCATAAGAGGCAGATAAAGTCAATAACCGCTGCGATGTCAAAAGCATTTACTTTTATGCGGAAGTGTGGTATAATAAGGAGAACCAACAGAGGTACAGAAACTCTGCAAATATGAATAAATTTCAAAAGAGGATGAAAGATGAAAAAAGCATATCTTATCACATCAATTATAATCAATATAATTCTGCTGCCTGTAGCGTGCAGCGGATTAATGTTATTAAATTCGGATTATCCGCTTTCACTGGCTGTAGTACTGCCGTTTATACCTCTGAGCTTTCTCATAATATCAATTGTAACATTAGCGAAAAAGAAAACGGTGTACAAGTCGGTTATGCTAAAGCTGACAATATTCTTTTTGTTATTCGGACTCACATTCATATCCTTTGAAGACGGCATATACGCGATCGCAGTATTTGAAATTATCGCACTGATATTATTAATAAGCACCTTAACGCTTTTCCTCTGCAAACCCAATATTCAGAAAAAAGTTTCAAATGAGATTAAACCGTTATCTCCGTATTGCTATAAGGGAAAATGGGCATGGGAAGATGCTGCAAACGAGTATCTGAGAATGACAGGAAAGAATAGCATTGACGAGCTTTCTGATGATGATAACATGCAGATATACCGTTATGCAATGATGCCTGTAGCGTATTATTTTTACTGGCTTCTTAAAAAGTGCTTTATGAGCAGCGATTTTTACGAACTGGTCGGCGAGATCTCGGAAACCGATATGGAAAACAACAGCATAGACGTTCTTGGGATTCTGGAGGACATGGACTGCTGTCTGCATAGTGATGATATGTCGGAGGGTGCAAGTAAGTTCACGAATTATTATGTGGAGATCGGATATGCAACGCTTTACTCACGGCAGCTTCTTTTTGACTATTATGAAGAAATAAAAAATCCCGACGGATTCTATTACTGCGTAGATTTTTCATGGGAGATCTGCGAAAGAATGTACAGTAAAATTGATAAAGCATACGAGGAATGGTCTGCGCTTTTCACCCATGATAATGATTGTTATGAAGACGATGAAGCGATAACAGAGGTTTTTTCAAATCGATTCGGCATAAAACTTGAAGTGTATCGGACGGGAGAAAAAATCAAAGATAATATTACAGATGAATATATAAGAAAATGCCTTGACGACCTCGATTCAATTAATGAATACCAATTTTCAAGGCTTGACAGATGGATCAGCGATGATTACGGAGATTCGCTTGCAGGAAAGGTCATGGAGCAGTTCAGACCCTACAGTATACATATTTTCGAGCCGCAGGCGGACGGCAATACTGTATATGCCATAAGCGGAGAAGCGGACTTTGAAGAAGAACACGGAATAGCTTTCTATGTAAGAAACGGAGTTATCTTCAGCTTCGGATACGGATATGATTTTGATGATATTTACAGTCCCGAAAACGTCCGTGACTATGAAAAAGCGTCGAACGATATTGATTTTAAAGCTATTGAAAATATATCGCAAATAGAGGAGCTGTTAAATGATGGAAAACTCGTCAGAACATATCTTGTACCGCCTGAAGCGGGGGGTACAGCCGATGAGAGTAACATGATATATCTCACGCCTTTGGCAATAAAAGAGAAGGAATTATCGGACAGCAGATTGCAGGCTATTCTTGGGGGATGTAACAGTAATCTGAAATATACATATAAAGCGGTTTACTATGATGATAATAAACGATTTGTTCCGCAGGATATATATGTGAGACATGACGTCAAGCCGTCCGAATGCATATTTGTTTTTCATGTAAATGTATGGAAATAATATACACTGAACAAAGCTTGACGGACGGCAGGGAAGCGCCATTCTGGGACATAAAAATCCTTGATATACAAAAGNNATATCAAGGATTTTCTGTATGATACGACTGCGCATCCTGATGCTGCCTTAAGACTTTTTAAATCTTGCGGCAACCATGCTGAGTGCAAAGAAAGCGACTGCATAGAGGGATTCGATGCCGAAATACTTCCATACAATTGATGCATTGAAAACAGTGCCGCTGACCTCTCCGATGTTATCGACAGCGCATACATACCAGTAAGCGGGGAGGAAGCGTGACACGCTGAGGACACTTTCTCCAAGCAGGCTTTGATCGACGAAAACACCGCAAAGGAAAGCCATGCCCAAGCAGACGATGTTTGCTATCATGTCGATAGCTGTGCTGTTTGAAGCGAAGCACATGCTTATCAGCACTGCAAGACCTGCCGAGATCAGCATGAAAATGAAGCTGTTGAGGATCGCGAGGAGAATAATGTCTGTGATCTCTGGCGAGCCGCCGAGGATGAACGAGAGCATTATAGTGAACACCCAGATAACGATGCAGAAAACCATGCTTGCTGCGAATATCTGACCGTTATACTTAATGGGAGTTATCGGTGAACAAAATGTGCGGTTTCTGATATTCTCACTGCGGAGCTCGATGATGATGCGCGAGAGAACTGTTATCATGATAGCAGGGAGGATGTAAGCGAGATAGCGCATGAATATTATAAATTTGAAGTTTTTACTGCCGTTGCTGTCGTCCGTGAAGCTCTGAGCAGTGACGGACGTATCGTTTTCAACAGCGGCGATCGTTTTGGCGTGAGCNNCTTCAATATCGGTGCTATCGGTGATGTAGAGCTGCATCGTTGAGACATACTGTTCAAGCTGCAAATTGAAATACTCGCAGTTGTAGGATTTCGGATCAACGGAATATGTGAAATAGCTGTCGGAGCTGCCCTCGGCGAGCTTTTTTCCGTAATTCTCCTTTATCGTGAGAACGTAGTCAATCTCGCAGTAGTAGAGGCTGTCCCAGAGCTTTTCGGGATCGTTTTCCATTTCAATAATATCGTTGTTCTTTGAGATGAAGTCGATGAGCGCGCGGCTTTCGGGGGAGTTGTCCTCATCAAAAACTACGACCTTTAATCTGCTCTGTGAGAACGCAGGAGCAGCATCGGAAGCCGAGCCTGTTATGAGAACGCCGATCGTGGTGAATATTGCAACGTACATTATAATGCTGCCCTTGAGCTTGGCGGCAATTTTGAAGAAGGCTTTGAATATCTGCATTTTCAATATCTCCTTGGATTACAAACTCTTGAATTGTCTCTTGCGTGTGATAAGGCAGCCGCATATGATGAGTACGACCGACATGATCGAAAGCTTGATGATGTTCATCGCAAGTCTTTCGCCCCAGCCGTAGCTGTTTATTGCATAGAAGCTGTCGCTGATGAGGCGCGAGGGGTTTATCCTGTTGATGATCGGACAGTTCTTCTCGATTATTGCAGGCATATCTCCGATCATGAGACCGCTGAGGAAGCCTGTTCCGAGGGTGCAGGCAAGGAGTATTGCCGTCTTGGTGTTGAAGGTCATCCTGCCGATAGAGCCTATGAAGAAGCCGAGCGAGATGCCGAATAAAACGCCGAACAGGTTGATGAAGAGGATCTCTCCGAAGCTGATGCCGAAGTCGATACCGAGCACGAATACGAGGTAAGCCGAAGCGATCGCTATACCCGTATAGAAGATCACGAATGCCGCGATGATACCTGCAATGTTCTGGATCGCCTTACTCGTTGGCGCGAGACAAACTCGTGCACCGACAGATGAAAGATTAGCCTGACTGTTGATCGAGATTAACATTCCGATCATCGAAACAAAGAGGCAAGCCATAGCAAGCAGGTTGTAGAAATAAGTGGTGAACGGGTTCATGTTGCCGTTGCTGATGTTTGAGAGTTCGAGGTGATTGACTGTTTCCGCTTTCATTTTTTCGATGACAGCAGGAAGTCTTGACGGGTCGGATTCCATAATATCGGCTATCACGGAAGCATTAGTTTTGTAGCGGTCGAGGAAAACCTTGATTATGCTTGCATTCATGCCGCCGCCGGTTCGGATGATGAGTGTGGGTTCGAGCATATCATCGTAGATGATTCCGTCAACCTCAGATTCTTCAAGAAGTTTCAGAGCCTCGTCCTCGGAGACGAACCTTGCGCTTAAGAGCTTCGCTGAGCCGCTCTCTTCCATTGACTCGATAAGACCCTTGATACCGCCGTCGTCACAGCCGTCAACGACCGCAACGGGTATCTCGTTGAAGCAGCTTGAGGATTCATAGATGTTCATAAACGCAAAATTAAAAAGCGTTCCGAGAATCATCGGGAAAAAAACGCCCCAGAATATAGTGGTTTTATTCCTGATAAAGTCAAGAAAAGTGTATTTAAAGCAATGTGAAAACATACCGTGTAACTCCTTTTAGCCGTTGTCTCTGAGAGCTTTGCCTGTGATCTCGAGGAAAACATCGTTAAGAGTCGGGAGCTCTGAATAAACTCTGCCGAATACGATCTCGTTTTCCTTGAGGTATTCGAGAGTGCGGATGAGGTTGTGCTTGCCGCCGCTGAAACGTATCAGGAGCTTTTCGCCGTTGTAGCTGACCTCGTAGGCGTGTGGCAGGGCTTTAAGCTCTTCAAGTGCGCTCTCGCTGATATCGGCAGCCTCAATCTCAATGGTCTCGGTATTTTTTATCATCTTTTTGAGCTGTTCCTTAGTTCCTGTGGCGATGCTTTTGCCTTTGTCCATGATACAGATCCGAGTGCAGAGCTGCTCGACCTCTTCCATATAATGCGAGGTGTAGATGATAGTTGCACCGTTTTTGTTGAGCTCGAGGATTCCCTCGAGAATCTTGTTGCGGCTCTGCGGATCGACTGCAACTGTCGGTTCATCGAGAATAATGAGCTTTGGCTTATGAGCGATGCCGCATGCGATATTGAGTCGTCTCAGGAGACCTCCCGAGAGCTTCTTGGGATAAAACTTCTCGAAATCCTCAAGTCCGACAAACCGTATCGCCTCGTCGACATACTGCTTTTTGAGCGCCTTGTCGCTGATGTACAGACCGCAGAAGTAGTCGATATTTTCGCGGACTGTGAGTGCATCGAATACCGCAACATTCTGCATGATAACGCCGATATTCTTTTTAATATCGTAGCTGTTGGGCTTCATTTGCTTTCCGAAAAGCTCGATCGTGCCCTTGTCGTACTCAAGGAGAGAAAGCAGGCAGTTTATGGTAGTAGTTTTGCCGGAGCCGTTTGGACCGAGGAGTCCGAATATTTCTCCCTCATTGATCTCGAGTCCGAAGTGGTCAAGTGCGATTATTTCCTTATAGCGTTTAACTAAATTTTCGATCTTAACAACAGGTGTCATGATTTTTCCTCCTTAGCTTTACTAACATTATTCTACCATACTTCTGCAGATATTGTAAGTGAACAGAGTCATATTTTTTATATGACATTTGTCATATTTTAAAAAAGCTCTTCCTTTTTTGAGTGGTTTGTGATATAATTAAAGTGATCTCTAAAATGTGCATAAGGCGGTGATATATGAAACAGCGTATACACTATACCGACACGGCAGTTGTTTTTACATGCTGTGCCGCTCTTATACTGACAGAATATGGCGATACGGCTGTCATTCTGCTGCTGATGCAGATAATTGCTGCTGCGATACTGCTCCTGACGTCTGACAAGGTGCTGTACGCGGCGGAGCTTGCAGTGCCGTTGACGGTGCTTTTTTTCCCGGAGGCGGTCGTGTTCATACCGCTTGCGGTCTATTTTTCAGCTTCATCACACCATAAGCTTCCGATACTCGCAGAAGTCTTTATGCTCGTAATGAGCATTTCAGTCGTTGGTGCAGAGGGAGGCGTACTGTTCTCGGCAGCTCTCTCGTTGACGGCAGCATTTCTCGGAATGCGTTCGGCTGAGCTGATACGCCGCAGTGAAGAGCTAAAGCATATGCGTGACAGCGATACTGAGCTTCAGCTCGCGCTGAGCAGGCGCAACAAGGCTCTTCTTGCCAAGCAGGATGACGAGATAAATATCGCAACGCTTAAAGAGCGAAACCGTATTGCACGTGAAATACACGATAATGTCGGACACCTCCTCTCCCGCGCACTTCTCCAGTCGGGAGCGCTGATCGCAGTTACCGATAAGGAGAAGCTTCCCGTTCAATACACCCAGACCGCCGCACTTAAGGAGACTTTAACAAGTGCGATGAACAGTATCCGTGAGAGCGTTCACGGTCTGCGCGACGATTCTGTCGACCTCCACCAAGCTATTAAAGAGGCTGCCGAGTCGGTGAAGCTCAGGTTCAATGTGGTGACAGAGCTTGATTTTTCGGAGAAAATGCCTGCGAATGTGAAGCTGAGCTTCATTGCCATAATCAAGGAGGCTCTTTCAAATTCGGTCAAATACAGCTCCGGAGACACCGTTCGCATTGTCATCCGCGAGCATCCTGCGCTCTATCAGCTTAGCATAACCGACAACGGAGCTTCCGCACATGAAGATCGCGGCAGCGGCATGGGACTAAACAATATGCGTGAGAGAACCGAGGCGCTCGGAGGAATATTCCGTGTCGATACGGAGGACGGATTCCGCATATTTATATCAATAAAAAGAGTTACGGAGGAAAGCTGACATGAAGATAATTGCAGTTGACGATGATAACATCGTTGCTATCTCGTTAAAAACGGTCCTTGAGGCTAAGGGGATAGAGGTAGCAGCTCTCGGAAGCAGCGGTGCGGAGGCGATCGAGCTATACAGGGCGCACAAGCCCGATGTTCTGCTCATGGACATCCGCATGAACGGCATGAGCGGACTCGAAGCAGGCGAGAAGATCCTCGCAGAGGACAGGGATGCGAAGATACTTTTCCTTACAACATTTTCCGATGACGAATATATTGTAAGGGCGCTGAGCATTGGCGCAAAGGGCTACATACTAAAGCAAGATTTTGAGGGTATCGAGTCCGCGTTAAAGGCTGTCATGAACGGACAGAGCGTTTTTGGCAGCGAGATCGTCAGCAAGCTTCCCGACCTTATTCAAGCAAAGGATTCCTTTGATTATGAGTCGCACGGTATAGGCAGGAAAGAGCAGGAGATCATTGCTCTCGTTGCGAAGGGGCTTTCCAATAAGGAAATATCGTCGCGTTTATATTTGAGCGAGGGAACTATCCGAAACTATTTAAGCGGCATTCTTGAAAAGCTTGAGCTTCGCGATCGCACACAGCTTGCGGTATTCTTCTATCAAAACAATTGAAAAAGCTGTCCGTACCCCGATAATTCGAGGTTCGGACAGCTTTTCGCTATCTTACGATCACAGCAGCCGTGACTGTTCTGTTAGTGTCTGAGAGCTCGGCAGCTCCGTGTATATTGACAACGGGATCTCCGTTCAGGTCAAAGACAACGCGCATGATACGCGTGTGACGGCAAGGGTCGTAGAGCGGGTCGCTCACGTAGCTTCCGCAAGCCTTGCTTGAGTGCGATTCAGGACGCGAATGATAAACAATGAGCAGATCGCCGTTCTCATCGGTGACAAAGCAGTTGTGTCCGGGACCTGATTCTCCCGTGAGGTCGTTTGTAGACAGGACAGGGCTGCTCAGCTTGTGCCAATTCCCGATGTTCATTAGATCAGAGTCCGCATCCGCTTCCATTCTTCCGACACAGTATTCCGAGCCTGTTCCCGATGCCGAGAAGAAAACGTAAACCTTTCCGTTTCTTATGAGTACCGATGCGCCCTCATTGACTCGGTGGTTGACGAGCTCCCAGCTATATTCGGGCTTTGTGAGGAGTATGGGCATCGAGGTGAGCTTCCACGGCTCGTTCGGGTCGATCTCAGCCATAAACAGGGAAGAATCGCCCTTTATCTCAGCCCAGATAACGTAGTGTCTGCCGTTGTTCTCGAAATATGTCATATCGAGTGAGAAGCTCGTGAACGAGTCGGTATCGCCGTATGAAGCCTGCATTTGACCGCATTCTGTCCAGCTTCCTGTAAACGGATCACCGTCACATTTTAGGACGTAGGGACGTATTGCCCAAATGTCACTGCTTGCACCTGCGGCATAGAAGATATACCATGAGCCTCCGATCTTATGCATTTCGGGAGCCCATATATGCTTTGCCTGAGTACCGCTCGGGTGAGCTGTCCAGATGGTTTTTTCCTCTGCGGAAGCAAGTCCCGAAACGGTGCTACTCCTGCGGAGGATGATCCTGTCGTAGCCGTGGTCAACATCGCCGTAGGCAGGATATGAGGCTGTAAAGTAGAACCAGCCGTCCGTGCCGTCAACGATATACGGGTCGGCACGCTCCTCGATGAAAGGATCGGCATAGGAATCGCTTGTCGGAGCGATCGTGCCGCGGACGGAGTAGATGCCGCATTCGGATGTGTTTATCGAAAGAAGATCACTTTCATCCCACTTGACGGAGAAATCTCCCGTACCGCCGTCACTATATATAGCGGTGACGATCTTGGGCATTGTTACAGATCCGTTTTTTTGAGCATTGACGGTGATCGGCTTAACTTTCGTATTGATCTGAGTCAGTGAAGCGGACGGATAAGCGCTGACGAGAGCGTTGTATTGATTGCCGTTTATAGGGATGACATAGCCGTGACGCGGTGTGAAATCAAAGCTGTAGCTGTTTCGACTGACTGTTGTGAAGCTTGTAAGGTCGGTCGTTTCCTGCATAACGTAATAGCCGTTTCCGTAGGCATCGCTCATCATGAGCCATTTGTCCGAGCCGATGAGCCTATATATATTCGGACCCTCTACACCGATGTCGCCCTCGGAGACCTGCTTTATCTCGGAATACGGACCGTTTGCGTGATCGGCAGTAGCGAGGTAAATTCGTTTGTTGGTCTCGTTTTTGTAGTACATATAGTATTTGCCGTTTTGAAAGATTATATCGGAATCTATTGCATCATCGCCGTTTTTGGGAGCAAAGAGCAGAGTTGGAGCAGTGTCGAGATGCATCAGATCGCGGCTGTAGGCATAGTACATTACAGTTCGGTCATCTGTTCCCGGTACACGAGCGGCAAAATAGATCATATATGAATCCTTTTCGGGGTCGTAGATCGCCTGCGGAGCCCAAGCGCGGTCGCAGTTCATCATGGTAGGGTACTTGTTGGCGATCTCGATGAGGGTATCATCAAACCAATGAACGAGGTCGGTGGACTTAGCACTGATGATATTGCGGTTGCTACTCCAACCGAGTGATGATCTCATATCGGTGGCGAGCATGTGGTAGAGCCCGTCCTCGCCCTTGAAGATATACGGATCGCGGATGCATTCCGTGCCGACTCCCGATTTCCAGACAGCCGCACCGCCGTTCAGGGCTTTGAAGTTATATCCGTCAAGGCTTACAGCGTAGGAGAGCCGCTCCTGCTCGGGAGCATTTCCGAGGAAATAGCAAAAAAGGTACGCAACATCGGTTTTTTCAAATGCAGCGCAGCGGTAGTCATTGAGGTCGTATGCACTGCCGAGGACAAAGTCGGTGAGGAGTCTCATATCGTCCCAGCTGTTGATGCCGTCACCGTTAATGTCAGCAATTACCGAGGTGATACTGTCAAGCTCGCCTGCGAGACCCTTGCGCAGGAGGACGAGATCCAGAGAATTCACCGTTCCATCAAAGTGGAGATCGCCGGTAGGGAAGGAATATTCGCTGTCGGACGGACGAATGTAGAACTTCTGACCCTCGCCTGCCCAGTAGTCCCATTGGTCAATGTTTGCACCGTTTTCGTAACTGATGTCGTAGACATCGAGGGCAGTGTTTTCGGAGCACTCGGCGGTGATGTAGTAGGCATCATCGGTTCTGTGGAGTATGAAGTGCTGATTGGGAGTATCACTGTACTCCGAGAGAAATATATTGTTTCCGTTTGCGGAGTTTCCGTTCTCAACGGTGAGGGCGAGTGAATTATCGGAAGCCGAGAGTATTGCGCACATGCCGTTTCCTGCACTGATTATCTTCCATTTCTGAGACGAGTCTCCGCCGAGATCTTCCCATTGGCAGACGTTGCCGCTGTTTTCGGCGGTGATGAATTTTCCGTTCAGGCGCACCATTATCGTGTAATTGGCACCGCAGATCACATCACCGAATGAGTCTGCGTACTGAGCCGTAAACGAGGGAACGGCNNCCGCATCCGAGATCGAACCGAGCATAAAAGGCTGCACTGCCAATAGCGTAGAAGCGGCAGCCGCAGTGAGCTTTGAGATAATTTTCAATCATAACACCTCCTTGATGTTCTTCCTGATCTGATTTGCAAATCATCTATTATTATACATTATAATATCGGAAATGTCAAACCAATTATTGTCGTTTACATAGGAAATCTCCCTTCGCTTGCCATATGGTTCTTATGCGGAATTTGCGCTTTTGAAAAA
>DHYN01000084.1:13391-14028 GCA_002414125.1 Ruminococcus sp. UBA5129
AAAGTTGCTTTCGGGCTAAACTTCTTTATGAGCGTCTGTCTTTTTATTTTGCTAACTATCCCTAATTAAGCCTCCATACTCCGATAGTAAGATATACTGCAAAAATACACCATGCAAGGTATGGCAGATTCAATATAGCGGCAAACCTATTCACCTTTTTGAAGCTCAATATCATTGCAGCTACCATAATAGCCAATATGACCGCTGCAACTACCGCAGTAAACAGGAGCTTGAAGCGAAAGAAAATAATGCTCCACATAAAATTGACCGTAAGCTGTATCACAAATATCCAAAGTGCATTATGTCTTTGGATCGGATGATCTTCATCGCGATAGATAAGATACGCACTATAGCCCATTATTGCATATAAGACTGCCCAGACGATAGGGAATACAAATCCCGGCGGCGACAGCGGAGGACGTATGAGACTTTTGTAAAAGTCACTGAAGCTTCCTGAAATAAGTGCGGCAACCGCTCCGACAAGCTCTGTTCCGACTATAAAAATAGTCAAATCGGTGAAACTGAATTTTTTCATATTATTTGCCTCGATTTCTGTAATAGTTTAATACATAGTATTCTGTATTTTTCAGTGTTATGCCTTTAATGAAAGCTCAAACGCCGCCCTGAAAACAGGACG
>DHYN01000082.1:0-1180 GCA_002414125.1 Ruminococcus sp. UBA5129
AAGCCTCACGGAAGAAGTAAGGCAGAGCATCATAGACGTAGTGCTTTACAAATCCCCACCAGTGAGTCTTTCCCTCGGCTTCGAGGAAGAAGAAGTTGCCCTTTGAGAAGTCGCATGTGTACTTGATAACGGGATCCTTTTTGAGGTCGTTGATAAGACCGCACATGTTTCCGTAGGCAATATCCTCTGTACCTGTTGCAGCGAGGATGTAAGTTGAATCCTTGTACTTAGAGCCTTTGAGCGTGTTGAGGATCGGGCTTGAGCCGTCCCAGCAGTGACCCGAAAGGGGCATGTAGTAAGCGAAGTATTCGATGTTGTTGATGAGCACGTTCCAAGTTGAACCTCCGCCCATTGAGAAGCCTCCGTATGCACGGTGCATTCTTGAAGCTTCAAGACCTGCGGGAGTAGTATTCTCAGCGTATGTCGAGTATTTGCTCTCAACGAACGGAACTATGCTTTCTTTCATCTCCCTCCAGACCGTAGCAGCTTCGCACTTGTTGAATGTCGGGAACACCACGATCATCGGGTCTATCTCGCCGTTATTTATCATGTTTTCAACGAGATAGTTGATGTAGAACTTGTCGCTGTCGTTGATGAGAACGTTCTCGTTCTCGCCGCCTCCGTGCATGAGGTAGAATATGTTGTACTTCTGACTCGGGTCGTAGTTCGGAGGGAGGTAAACGTTGAGCTGATTTGTACCGTTTATTCCGTTGTAAGTCTCCTTGACAAGCTTGCCGGGATTGCTTGACTGTTGAAAGTAAGCTGCCGGAGCTTCATGGTACTGAAGATTAGCGTTGTAGGTGTAGGGAGTTTTCTCGGGAACTGCAACAGTAAATTCCGTGATCCTGCCCATTACGAAGTCGTTGATCTGCTTAACATCGTCATTGTCAACAGTACCGTTCTTGTCAACATCGGCAGCCTTGATGCACACGCTGTCGGTGAGCTTGCCTGCTGCGACCTTGCGAGCCATAGCAGTGTCGAGCGATGATATAACGCCGTCACAGTCAACATCGCCTGCCATTGCAGCTCTTACCACAGGCTGACCTGCGCCCTCGATCTTAGTACCTGCCGGAGCGCCGATAGCCTCGTCGATATAGAAGTTTTCGAGCGAGCCGTCTGTTGTTTCAACGATTATGCTGCATCCCGAAGCGCCCTCGGGTATCTTGTAGTTTGTATTTTC
>DHYN01000082.1:1193-3846 GCA_002414125.1 Ruminococcus sp. UBA5129
ACCCGAAGCGATCTCGTCCCACACAACATCGCCGTCAGCGTTTGTGTACTCGAGAGTGAGCTTAAAGTTTCTTACATCATCGCCCTCTTCGTAGGCAACGTTTACGGAGAAGCTGTACTCCTGACCTGCTTCAAAAACTCTGCCGATAGAGTATATACCGCCGTTCCATTCGTTGTTTCTGTCGGAGATGAGGAGCGCTTCCTTGCCTGAGTACGAGGTACGTCCGCTTGTCTGAACGCTTGCGTTGCCTCTGCCGTTCCATTTTTCGGTAGTTCCCTCAAATGTATGATGGAACCAGTAGCCGTCGGCATCGGGCTCAACGACCGTTGGGGTATTCCACTCCTCGCGCTCGTAGCTGAACGAATCAATATCTGCATATCCGCCCGTTGTCTTGGTAGCGTAGCTGTAGATACCGCTGCGGTAGCCTGTGAAGAGCTTCAGATCGTATGACATATTGAGAGTATCGCCGATCTTCGTCCAACTGCTTCCGTCATATGAATAGTAGAAGTCAGCCTTGTCGATATTGTTTGATATATTATAATTGTTTACGGTGGCAAAGTTGAAATTTACCTTGAGGTAGATCTCCTTGCCGTTCATATTGGTCTGCTCGATGATCTTGTTGCTTGAGCTTGCAATCTCCGAGCCGCCGTTTTTAGCCATATAGACCTTGCGGCTTCCGTCATCGGCAACATATACGCCGACATTTCCGTAATTGAACTGGAACGCCGAAAGACCCGCATAGTCGCCTGTTTTCATTCCCGATGTATCAAGCTTGATAACGCTTGAGCAAGAGGGACCCTCGGTACGCATCGTGAGCGTATTTCTTGCCCAGAGGATATCATTGGCAATATGCTTGTTTGTAAGTCTGAGGTAGCCGGGACGATCCGTTACCGACCATGCACTGTTATCCGGATTGTGATTCCACTGCCAGAGGAGGTCGAGGTCGTTCGAGCTGTAAGTAAAGTCGTCGGACTTTGCGAGTGTAGTGCCTGTCATACCGCCTTCGATCTCGAAGGTAACGGGAGCTTTTCCGTTTACGCCCATCATAGGCCAGTCGTTCTCCCATGTAACGGGTACGAGAACGGGAATCCTTCCGACAGCGCCGTGATCCTGGAAGAGCATACCGTACCACTTTCCGTCAGGAGTATCAACGATACCGCCCTGAGCAACGCCTGCGCCGTATGTTCCGACACCTGAATTGAGGACGGTCTTGCCCTCATAATTGCCGAGGATGTCTTTGGATCTGTAGCAAAGCTCGATACGTCCGCTTGTGCTCGGCCAAGCGATCACGAAAACGTAATAGTAATCGCCTATCTTCTGGATGTGCGAGCCCTCTCCTGCGAGATTATCGAGACCTGTCTTGAAGAGTGTCTTATCCGCACCTCCCCATTTAAAGTCGGTCATTTCGGAGTTGAGCTCCTTGATCTTGATCTCACCGCCTCCGCCGTAGACGAGATAGTTTCTTCCGTCATCATCGAAAAAGAGCGAAGCGTCGTGGTACATGCCGTTGATCTCGCTGCGTGTCCAAGTGCCGTTTTCGATGTCGTTAGTCTTGAAGATATAGGACTTACCGGTACCGTAGCTTCCGAAGAAAACATAGAAGTTACCGTCGTGGTAACGCAGGCTTGCAGCCCACTGTCCGTGTGCGTAGTCGTGTTTACCGTTTGAAAGCGTCTGAACATCGCCGTCAGCAAGCGTATCGTAGACATAATTGCAGACCTCCCATGAAACGAGGTCCTTGGACTTCATGATCGGAGCGCCCGGAGAGAAGAACATCGTAGTGCTTACCATATAATAGGTATCGCCCACACGGATGACATCGACATCGGGGACGTCCGAGTAGATAACAGGGTTTGCAACGGTAGAAACCATTGCGGCATCTGCTGTCAGCGGCTGATCGCTTCTGTCCGGACTCGGGAGAAGAGCTACAGCGGAGAACGCCATAACAAGTGAAGCAACAGCAGAAGCGATTCTTTTTCTAATTCTCATTTTAATCACCTCATAAAGCCGTCCTCAAAGGAACGGCACTTCTGCACCGCCCAAATTTCGATGCAGTTCACATTAAGGCAATACCGTGCAAAGCCGTCAGGCGGGCTTTGAGCGATGTTGTCTACATCATTCTGATAAAATGCATCCGATCCTCAATTCCACAAGGCTGCAAATGCATTTAAGGCAACACCGTACAAGACCTGTGCGATGTTGCCTAAGGACTCCTGATTTGTCCATTAACAAAGGAATAAAAACCCGATTTGCGGAAAAGCCCCAAGTTTTCCGCATAAAATCCGCCGCCGACCATTGTGCAGACAGTCTCGTGCGGAGTTTTATTGAAATTCAGTCGACTGTTTTTGACCGGCAGTGCAGTGCCGTAAGCCAATTCACAGTCTGTCAATAAATCTTTCATCTTTATTTTACACTGTTCGTTTGCATATTTCAACTCATAATCTGTATATTTGGTGGAAAAAATGAAGAATGTTCATAGAAAATCCAAAGTTTTTTAAGGTTTCTTTTAGTCATTCCGTAAATCTTGCTAAAAAAATGCAATAATTGGTCAGCAAATGAACATTTTTGTGTTGACAAAACGTTATAACAAGTGTATAATATTATTGGATATTTTTATACAAAAAATGAATCAATTAAATTTAAAGGAGGAATT
>DHYN01000061.1:0-12748 GCA_002414125.1 Ruminococcus sp. UBA5129
TATATGCTATAATTTTAATATTATCCGATATTACTTACATAAAAGTAAATGCTATTGTCGTGCGAAATAGTTTGTTTCTTATTGTATAGGTCTTAAGCTGTTATCATTGCTCTGAGAAGTACATTGTCGAATACATCGGTACTTCCGTCTCCGTTAACATCGCCTGCCGCAAACTGATCTGCGGTAAACTGAATTCTTCCGAGGAGATAATTCTGGAGCAGAATGAGATCTGCCGCATTTACCTTTCCGTCGGCATTGATGTCACCTGCGAGCAGACCCTCTGCAAGATTGTCGAAATCAAGCCAGAGCTGAACGTAGGGACTGTTCGGTGCGTATGCAGGATTTGCAGTGTTCTGCGATGCAAGCTCGCTTGCGGAAAGTGCCTTGCTGTAGAGCCTGAAATCATAGAATTCAGCCTGCGAACCTCTTCCCGTATCGGGACATGCCCCCAGTGTGAGACTGTAATCCGTATGACCGACACCCTCATTGACCTGAATATTGCGCTCGCCGAGCATCTTTCCATCGCAGTAAACGCGGATAGTGTTGTTCTCGGCATCATAGATACCTGCTACCTGATGCATCCTGCCGATCCAGCCCGATGCTTCATCGGTCGAGATCTCGCAGTACAGCGGTCTCCAGTCGCCTGCCGCATAGATAAAGAAATCAAGCGAATTATTTCTTGTTCTGAGAGCAAAGCCGTTGTCTCCCTTGCCTGCAAACATGTTGAACTCGGGATTGCCTGTCGGGATGATGTTAGCCTCGATAGTGAAGGAATTCTTACCCTCCATATACTTGCCGATCGTACCGTTGAACGGGATCGGAAGCTCACCGACCATTGCATTGCCGTTTGCGGTCTCCTTGATCTGAGCTGAAGCTCCTACGGGGATAACAAGAGCGTTATTGCTCTTATCCTGTATCGAATAACCGTCCGAACGAAGCTTTGCAGCCTTATCGGTAAGCGTGCTCTTGCTGTCGGAGGTCTTTGCCGGTATGATAGTGTAGCTCCATTCGTAGACTCGGTTTGACGGGAGGCGATACTTTTCAAGAGTTGCCTGACCGCATGTAGCCGTTCCCGTACCCATTGAGCCGTAGTCAACGCTGAGTATAGTCTCATCTCTCGGCGAAAGCTTGTAAACGTGGTCTGCTGACTGGAGATCTGAGGGTTTGAAGTGGAGAGCGCTCGCCTCGACTTTGCCCTCAGCGGCAATGAGAAGAGCATTTTCCTTAGATTCATCCGAAACCGATATCCACTTTACATCGGTGAGATTACCCGTATCGTCAGCCTTCATGTATGGGTAGAACATATCGAAAACAGTACTCGTCCATACACCCTGTCTGCCATTAGTCTTTCTGTCGTTGAATGTCTCGACAGGACCGTTTCCGTACCAAGTGAGCTGCTCAGTACCCTTTGGAAGCGTCATCATCGAGCCTACTCTCAGGAAATTGCCCATTCCCGAGCTTCTTGCATCAACGGACATATCCACCTTGACCTGACCGTTTCCGCTAACTGTGTATTTCATCGTAACGCCCGTATTGCCTGCGCTGCGAAGTGTCATGTGTACATTTGCGATCTTTGAACCGTTCGGTCCGTCCTCAGTTGTGAAGCCGTCAACGACAGCATCGTCCATAGCCTTTTCCCAGTTGGAATCGAAGCACTTCTGTCTTGAAGAACCGCCGTCGTTCTCGACATTTCCTCTCCAGAAGTTAGGAACAGGTCCCTCGGAGATGAGTAACTCTCCGTCATAGTTGTACTTCTGAAGGATTCCGTTTGACTTGTTTATCATGAAGTTGAAGTGGTCTCCGACAAATACAACTGCATCGCCGTTATCAACGAGTGTTACGGACGAGCTGCTGTCGGTGAGCTTCATCGTTCTGCCGCCTGTTACCGTGAGTCCGAGCTGTCCGTATGCGACTTCTCTGCCCTTATTTGTAAGACCCTCGGCATTCTTCGATACAACAGACATATTTAGGTAGAATTCATCGCCTGCAAGACACGATGCAGGAAGCGTGAACGGAACCTTGATATTTCCGCTTGAGAGCGGTGCAACGTCAATATTGCTTAGTACGCCGCTGTCGATGGTGATACCGTTCTTCAGAAGCTGCCATTCAACGTTATATTCCGAGAGATTTCGGAAGTTGTTCTCGTTATAGACCGAGACCTCGTGATTATTGAGCTGTGTATCATTTGCATAGAACCAGAAATTCTGATACTGGTATCTTACCTCTGCCAGCTCCGGCTGCGGTGTTCTGTCGGGACTGATAATACCGTTTTCACAGAAGCTGTTATCGTTCGGTCGGTCACCCCAGTCGCCGCCGTAGGCATAGTAATAGCCCTTGCTCTCGTTGGCGTAAAGGTTTTTGTGCGCATTCGGAAGCGAATAGTAATCCCACTTATTTCCTGTCACCTTATCGAGACTTACTGCTCTTGACTGATCGACCCAGTCCCAGATGAAGCCGCCGAGCATATTATCGGCGCTCCTTACGGCATCCCAGTATTCCTTGAGAGCGCCTACGGAATTGCCCATTGCGTGAGCGTACTCACACATCACATATGGGATCTTTCCAACGCCGCCGTTCATGCCGACCCATTCCGAACCGGGATACATATTGCTTCCCATATCTACGCCCATTGCGTTTCCCTGTCCCTCACTGTGAACAGGTCTTGTGGAGTCGTGGCGCTTGAAGTACCAGATCATGTCGCGGAAGAGACCTCCTGCGGCATTAGGGTCGCTTGTATAAGCCATTTCGTTTCCGATTGACCACATGACGATCGAAGGATTATTCTTGAGGCGCTTGAACGCTGTCTCGGTTCTGTCCATACCGAGCTCATAGAAAAGCGCCTTAGCATCGTTGTCGTCCATCAGAGCATGTGATTCCATATTAGTCTCGCCCATAACGTACATTCCGTACTTGTTGCAGAGCCAGTAAAGGTACGAATCGTTGCTATAGTGCGATGTTCTGATAGCGTTGATATTGTTCTCCTGCATAAGGCGGACATCCTCGAGCATCGTCTCCTGCGGAACTGCCTTTCCGTAGAATGGATCGGTGTCGTGACGGTTAACGCCCTTGAGGAGGAGTCTCTTGCCGTTGATAGTGATCGGCTGCCAGTAATTAGTAGTTACCTTGTAGTTTGGATCGACCTCAGTAGACGTGAAGCCGATCTCACGGAATCCGAGCTGTGCAGAAACGGTCTCCACAGATTTTCCGCTGTCGTCCTTAAGAGTCAGCACGAGCGCGTAGAGGTTCGGATTTTCAGCCGACCAAAGCTTCGGAGCTGTAACGGGAATGCTCATCGAGAAATTCTTAGTAGACCATGAGCCCATATCGGGAACCTTTCCCGATGCATTTCCGAGGATATTCTTTCCTGACTCGTCATAAGCCTCAGCCTGAACAGTCCATCCGCTCCTGCCCGAACCGGTTATATTGCTGATGTCGATACTGATGTTGAGAAGAGCGTTCGTGTATGTATCGTCAAGATCGGTAGTTACCATATAGTCGTTGATACGGACTGATGGAGTACTTACGAGGAATACGTCACGGAAAATACCGCCGTCGTAGATCATATCCTGACCCTCGAACCATGTTCCGTCGCAGAACTTATGCACCTCGACCGCAAGAGTATTCTCCTTGCCCGCGATGAGATAATCGGTAATGTCGAAGCGGTGGGGACTGAAGGTGTCCTCACTGTAGCCGACCTCCTTGCCGTTCAGATAGACATAGTATGCCGACTCAACACCGTCAAATTCGATATATGTCCGTCTGCCGCCCGAGGTAAGCGTTTCATCGGGAACGAAGGTCTTTCTGTAAAGACCTACAGGATTGTAGTTCTTAGGCGCTGACGGACAGGGAACATACTGATCGTAGGAGCTCTGCCAAGGCATAATAACATTGGCGTAGATCGGGAAATCGAAGCCCTGACACGTCCAGCTTTTCGGAAGCTCGACAGTTTTCCAGCCGTCCCATGCAGATGCGCTGTAGCCTGCGTTCATGAAGCCGCCGTCAAGGAACGGCTGAGCCTTTTCGGCATTCTGAACAACATTGAGCTGCCACTCCGAGCCCTTGCCGGTGAGCATCTGAAGATAGTCCGATTTTTCTCGTGCATTGTAGTCCCAGACTGCATTTACGGCAGTCTCCGTGCTCTGATAGGGCACTGCGTTGCATGTAGCGCCTTCACGGTTTATCGCGAACACATCCTCTGCTGCCACCCACTGACCGTTCGGGTCAACATAGGCTTCGCCTGTGTATTCACGGTGCGTGAATTTGACGTCTGCCGCCTTGCTCGACCTGATCTGCGAGAAATCGGCAGTATATGCCGAGATCATAACCGCAGCAGTCAGAGCTGAGATCAATCGTTTCATAAATAATTCCTCCTCATAATAATTACCCAATTTTATTTTTTTCGGGAACGCACTTCAAAAGCGCATCCCCGATTTTTTTCTCCGAAAGCTTAAGCGAAAAGCTCCTTTTTCATGCAAACGAGGTCGAATACGTCAACAGCGCCGTCACCGTTGGGATCAGCCGCCGATCCATCGGGAAGCTCCTTTTCGCGTCCGATTAGCCAGTTCTGGAAGAGGGAAATATCCTCCTCATCAAAATCTCCGTTCGCATTGACATCGCCGATCACGGGTTCGCCGTTCTCGTCAATGTAGTTGATGCTCCACCAGTTGAGGTTGTAGAGGTAGCCGTCACCACCCTTGAATACGAGGTAGACATCCTGAACGCCTGTGGTGAGGTCGATCTTGCATGTCTGGGTCGCCCATGTCTGCCAGCCGCCTGTTGAATCGACCGTCAAAGTACCTATGAGCTTACCCGAGGGTGAGTCGAGACGTACCTCGAGTGAATTTCCGCCGCCGTTTGCGCCGACACGGAAGTTGAGCGACTCCGCACCGCTGCCGAAATCAACGCCCTTGAAGCCGATATAGTCGCCGTTCTCGATGTAAGCAACGTCGCTTCCGCCCTCGCTGCAATTCTCTGTCTGTATACCCGACTGATCGCTGTAGCTCTCAGCCTCTATGACATCGCCGCTTCCGCTGATGCGGAGGATGTGCGAGGATTTGCTGAGTATTTTGCCCGAAGCGTCAACCGCATAGATCCTATATGTACCCTCAGTTTTTGGAGTCTTGATCGTTGCAGAGCCTGCGGACGCTCTTGTCATTTCCGAGCCTGCCTTGAATGATACAGTATTGTCGGGAGCTATCCATATCGTTGATTTAGTCATTCTTATCGGTAGCTTGCTTCCTCCTGTCGTAGCACAGCTTGCAGGAAATGCGTAGTCTGCATCGGAGATCCTCGAAACAGGTATGATATCTCTGTTTTCAAAGGTAACGCCCGAATTGCGGCAGATAGTATACTGCTCGAGCGACCATACCGCATCGGAAACTACGATAGGCGTATCAATATCACTGTCGGGAGGGTTTACGCCCATTTTGTTTACGGTAGCGTAAGTGCGCTTGATAGTGAGGTGATGCTTCTGACCGAAATCCTCACAGTTGATCGTGTATGTAACGTCCTTGCTTATATCGAGAACGTTGTCATTTTCGATGACGTAAGCAGTACCCTCGTCGTTATGGAGTCCGTATGTAGGCTGATATGGTGCAGCCGCAGGGATACCGTCAATATAGTTCTCGTTGATAACGGTTCCCGGCATCTGACCGATAGTGTATATACCGCCGCTGTCGTGGAGACGGTTGAGCGCCCCGATAACGTGGTTGCCGCAAATATAATTGTCACGGCAGGTCTCGCTGTCCTTGAAGTTGCACCAGCCCCAACCGAGGTGAATCCCGTTATACGCGGTCTTTTCAATAGTATTCTGGAGTATCTTCACGGAATCAGCGTAATAAGCCGTGATAGCCGCACATCCGCCAAAGCCGTGTACAACGCTGATGTCATAGAGGTAGTTATCTGCAACGAGATCGTTCTTGCATATTCCCTCAACACCCTTGGGGAACTTCTCGTGGTTATCCCAAGAGGCATCGCCGATATAAATGTGCTGAGGATGACCTATCGTAATGCCGCTCGAGGTGATGTCAGTCACGAAATTTCCTGTTATAGAAGAGTTGATAACATCGTTAGTCATCGAAATACCGTCAGCGCCTGAATGCTTTACAACGTTTCCGGTAAATGTGATCGAATCACTGTTCGTAACATGTATCATAGCAGGGAGCGTATCAGCCATTTCGTACTTGCGGTTATGCCAGTTTGAATCTGCAAAAGCGATATATGTCTGAGCAGCCTGACAGGTGGTCTTTCCGTGCGAGCCTGCAACATCGGTGAGCTGATAGTCGGTATTTTCAAAGGTAATGCCGCTGAATCCGATGTTCTCGACTCTATTCTCGGTCGATTCGCCCTCGATGACAACGAGCCGGTCAGCAAAAGGAGCTTCAACTTTAGCTGTAGACATATCCTCGCCGCTTCTCGGGTAGTAGTATAGCATCTTTTCGGTTTTGTCGAAATAAAACTCACCCGGCTCATCGACAAAGGAAAGTGAATTGTAGATAGTGTGAGTACCCGTTACGGAAAAGCCTGCACCCCATCCGGGAGTCTGAGCGATAGCGCCATAGGGCTGCTGCAGGTACATAACGAGCGAACCGTTTTCAAATTTCACATCGCGGGTACAAACGATATTTTCGTTCCATGTTGTGCCGTTTATGATCTCAAGGTCATCGAAATTCGACGGAATAACAGGAATATCGCTTGCATTGTATGCGATACCGTCACTCTTTGTTCCAGAGTCCCAAGCCCAATCTGCCTGACCTGCCGTTACGCTGTATTCGCCTACACCGCCCTTTGACTGTACGGTAACGCTTCCCATAAGAGCACGAGCATCGTTTACATAGAGGTTACGAAGCTTATTATCGCGGTCGAGCGGAGCTTTATAAAGCCCTCCGTCAGCCTTTGTCCAGCCTGTTACCTGCTTTGCACCGTTGAGTACCGGAGTCTCATCACCGTAAGCTTTATAAGTAATGCGGTAGCCGTTAGTCCCCGAATCGCGTGTGTCGAATCTTATCGGGTCGGTAACACGGTAATCGCCGCCTCTGAGATAGACAACAATGTCGCCGCTCATGTTTGAATTGATCTTTCTTACAGCATCACGGGCTGCCTCGAGCGTTCTGAACGGGCTGGAGATCGTACCGCTTCCGTTGTCGTTTCCGTCGGGTGAAACGTAGAACACCGCCTGAATGTCTGCCGCTTCCTCAGCGCTTACGATCTGCCGCAGACCGGACGCAGGAAGCACGGAGGACAAGCCGATAATCATGGCAAGTCCGCCGCCCAAAAGCCTTTTTTTCATAATAACACCTCAATAAAATATTGACATCCCCGAAAGCATCGGTTCAGCCTTTTTTACAGCTCCGCCAATATACAGAGCGTATAAACTAACCCAATTTTCAAAGTGTAAGTAATACCGCTTGTGTATGAGATGCGCAGTATTACTTGCATTTTATTATATCATATTGTTTTGTAAAAATCAAGGTTTTTATGCAATTTGTAGAACAAATTTTAAAAAATTATTAACGCACATCAAATTCTCTCTATATTGTGGTGCAAAAGAGGACTATCTTGTCATTTCTGACATAAAAAACGCTTTCAACCGGTGAATATAATTAACGCCATAGCATTTATGATCTAAAGTCAAAAATACTATGGCGTTATTTTTTAAGGCAGCACAGCTTGAAATCCAACATAATCCTTAATATTTAAGTCCAAGCATGGCATTCTTTTTTCTCTTTTCCTCTATCCAGAACTTATTCATTATCCTTTGAGCCACCAGAGCAGGTGCGTCTCTATCGGGAACATATGTCGTTTTATCACGGTAATAAAGCATCACCTTGCACTCACTGCGAGGATAATTCTTGGAATTACGGTAAATGTAGTCCCTTGCAGCTTTGACCGAATTAAAACGGCGTGCGAACTCGGGCGAGTCCACGAGAAGCTTCGTTGATGAAAAATAGCGTCCTGACGGGATATGCTTGATAACTCTTCGCATACTTTGATCCCTCCTATCCAAAAATGAACTGGTATGTCACTCCGAACCACTCCCGCACAACATATGTCGGAAGAAGCCAGCCTGTTTCAGACGAAACTGCATAGGTCTTTATCCCTAGCTTATCCGCTATCATCTGTGCTCTGAGCTGATGATAACCATCGGTAACGAGAGTCATATCTTCGTTCAGTCCCTTATTCTCTATGATCTCCTTTGAATTTTTGAGGTTCTCATAGGTTGATACTGACTTGTCCTCAATTATCAGCCGCTCCGATGCTATACCGCGTTCCGTAAGGTAGTTATACATGCACTGAGCCTCGCTGATAAGCTCATCATCACCTTTGCCTCCCGAAAGTACAGCGACTGCCGACTCGTTATCGCAGAGATAGTCATACGCTGCATCGAGCCTTCGTCTCAGCATCAAACTCGGTCTGCCGTCCTTGACCTTACAGCCGAGAACGACTATAGTCGTATCATCTGAGCTTGGCGATCTCCCGGCAGCTCTCCACATAAATCCGGAGATGACAAGAGCAAGCACTATCCCCAAAACGATGATCGCACCGCACACGCACAGAACAGGTTTTCCCAAAGGTCTCTGCCAAATTTTTCCGATAAGACCGTTCCATATTTTGCTGAACATGAAATAAACGGTCAAAAGCGTCATGACAGCCGCACCGAAGCAGTTTCCGATATTGACTATTCCTGCCGAAAACGGCACAATAAAAAACATCAGCACTGCAGCCGATATTATGACCATGATCGGTTTTGTGCCAAACCGTTCAAAAAGCGCGATCACAGCGACTCCTTAAGAGCCTTTGCGAGCTGTGCGGGACAGGATGTATTCTTGAATCCGCAGCGGATGTTCTCGAGCTTTTCGATGACCTCAGTAACATTCATTCCCTTTACGAGGGCGCTGATCCCCTTGAGATTTCCGTTGCAGCCACCGAGAAACGCAACATCCTTTACGATACCGTCCTCAACATCGAGCATTATCTTCTTGGAGCAGACTCCCTGCGGAGTAAATTCATATTTCATAGCTTTTATCCTTTCTGGTTCATTTTAGCGGCAAGCTTGATGATCCTCTCATAGTTCTCCTGAATTGTATACTCTTTTCCGAGATGAGTCGGGACACTGTTGTAGAGTCCGTGGAAATCAGAGCCGCCTGTCTCTATAAGCTCATATCTGTTCGCAATAGCCTTGAGCTCTGCACGGCACTTTTCGTCCGCAGAATAGTGACCGATCTCAACGCCGTCGATCTTCCCTTTTGCCGCAAGCTCGTCAAGAAGCTCAATGCTGTCATAATGAGCAGGATGAGCCATAACGGCAACTCCCTTTGCGGTGTGGATGAGATCGAGTACAAAATTTACATCGGGATACGCTCTCTCAACGTAGCACGAACCGACCTTCGGGTTGAACAGCTCACGGTCGAGTTCCCCGTAGAATTCGAGTGCATAGCCGTAATCTATAAGCGCACGCATGATATGCTGCTTGAAAATACTTTTGGAGCTTGTAGTATGCTTGAGTACGCTTTCAATTGTGATCGGGTACTTTTCCATTACCTTTTCGATCATTTCCTTTGAACATGCCTTTCTGATCTCACACGACTTAAGGCAGAGACCCTCGAGCCTGTCGGGTTTTCCCGGAGCGTAACAGAGAATATGCACCTTTCTCTGACGTTCCTTATCCCAGGCGGAAAGCTCTACTCCGTGAAGGATACCTACATTGTGGCGCTTTCCGAGAATATCCGAGCGTGAGAATGACGCCATCGTATCGTGGTCGGTGATTGAAATCACATCTATACCGGTAAGCTGTGCCTGAGCGATCACATCCTCGATACCGAGCGAGCCGTCAGACAGCTTTGTATGGCAGTGAAGATCACAGATCATAGCAACCTCTTTCTCCGCATCAAAATTATGCGGCTGTATAATGCTGCCATTCAGGTCGAACCGCAGCGCCTTCTGCGCTCTCATACACAATAAAGGTGTTAAAATTATACCATACTATAAGAGGTATTGCAAGTCTTATTGAACAATTTTCATCTTGTTTTCACATTTCTATTGTTCAAATTACCCATTGTATATTTAAAAGCGTCTTATTCCTCACCGCAAAACGCCGAGTAAAGCTCGCTTTTTCGGAATCCACACTCCTTTGCGATAGCCTTGCACGCATCGACAGGACGCTCCCCCATCTCAACGAGCTTTCTCACGCGGACAAGCGCATCGTCTATCGTAAGTTCATCGGAAGTCTGAACTGTCTGACCCTCGAGAACGAGAACATATTCTCCGCGCGGCACGGTAGTTTCGTAATACTCGACCGCCTCTCCAAGAGTCATGCGAAGCACTTCCTCGTGAACCTTCGTAAGCTCACGACAGAGCGATATTCGCCTATCCCTGCCAAAAAACGACTCAAGATCCGCAAGTGTCGTCCGCAGCTTGTGCGGAGCTTCGTAGAACACCATAAGTCCTGATTCGTTCCTCAAAAGCTCAAGACGTTCGGCTCTCTGCTTTTTGTTAACCGGAAGAAAGCCCTCAAACATGAATCGCGATGTCGGCAGTCCCGAAACCGCTACTGCTGAAACGACTGCGCTCGGACCCGGAACTACTCTGACCTCGATACCGTTTTCCGCACATAGCTTCACAAGAAGCTCGCCGGGGTCGGAGATGCACGGCATCCCTGCATCGGTCACGATACCGCAGCTCTCTCCTGCAATAAGCCTGCCGATTATCGCCTCTGCTGACGCACGCGTACTGTGCTCGTGGAAGCTCACGAGCGGCTTTTTGATCTCGTATCTGTTGAACAGCTTCACCGTTACACGCGTGTCCTCGGCGCAAACAAAATCAACGCTTCTGAGCGTATCGAGCTGTCTGAGCGTTATGTCCTCCATATTTCCTATCGGCGTTCCGATAACGTAAAAAATGCCGCTCATCCCTGCTCCTTTCCGACTGCGTAAATACGGCTGAGCTCCTCTGAAAAACCGTTTTCGCTCCTGATGTAAAGCTGCGGCTCGATCTTCATGAACGGCTTTGAGCCTTTTTTGCCTTCGATCATGAAAAGCCATGGAGCTTCATCGGGATTCTTTGATACCATACGCAGTCTTTTCGGCTCTATACCGTTGTTTTTCATTGCAAATACAACATCGCTCAGACGTTCGGGACGATTGCAAAGGCACAGTCTGCCCCCGAATTTGAGCAGCTTTGCGGCAGCCGCACAAACATCGTCAATGCTGCACATTATCTCATGGCGCGCGATACGCTGAGCGGTTATCACGCTCTCGAAGCCTGCATTTGCAGCCTTATAAGGAGGATTGCAGGTCACGAGGTCGAGCTGTCCTAGCGGAGCGCCGTCCCATAGCTTTCTGAGGTCGGCACAGATCGGAACTATTCCTACAGTATCGCTTTTCTCAAGTCCGAGCCTGAGCTGCTCGATCGCTCCCTCCTGAATATCGACCGCATATGTCACAGCAGGCGGACGGCTCTTTTGCATGATGAGAGGTATTATCCCACAACCCGTTCCGAGATCGCAAGCCTTGTCCTTTGCCCTGTATCCCGAAAAATATGTCAGCAGAAAAGCATCCGTACCAAAGCGGTGATCCGAGCTCGCGCAGACATATATCTTATCGGTAAGCTTTTCGTAGGTGTATTCCATTATATTATAGTTCCTCCCCCGACAACGATATCGCCGTTGTAAAATACGACCGCCTGTCCGCTCGTTACAGCTCTCTGCGGCTCGTCAAAATCGACCCTGTATATGCCGTTTCCCTCGTATGAGAGCGTTGCGGGCTGCTCGGTCTGACGGTATCTCGTCTTTGCATAAACGCGCATAGGCTCTGTAAGCGACTCGACCGAAATGAGATTAACGTCATCCGCACTGAGTGTCGATGTATAGAGCTCCGATTCATCTCCGAGCACAACTGTGTTCGTGTCAACGTCCTTGCTTACAACGTAAAGAGGTCTGCCGACCGAAACTCCGAGATGCTTGCGCTGTCCGATCGTGTAATTTATGATGCCCTTGTGTTCACCGAGAACATTTCCGTGTACATCGCAAAAATCACCCGTTCTTATCTCAGCACCGGTAAATCTGCGGATAAACTGATCGTATCGTCCGTTCGGAACAAAGCATATATCCTGACTGTCGGGCTTGTCGGAATTGGCAAGTCCTGCCTGCTCCGCGAGAGCTCTCACCTGCGGCTTTGTGAGATTTCCGAGCGGAAAGAGAGTATGCGCAAGCTGATGCTGCGTGAGACTGTAGAGCACATATGTCTGATCCTTGCTTCTGTCGGACGGCCGCTTCAGTAACATACGTCCTGATCGCTCGTCCCGCTCTATCACCGCATAGTGACCCGTAGCTATATAGTCATATCCCAACGACTCGGCATAAGCGAGAAGCTCGCCGAACTTAAGATGCCTGTTGCACTCAATACACGGATTGGGAGTTCTTCCCGAAAGATAGCTCTCAGCGAACCTGCGCATGACTTTTTCACGGAAGCTGTCCATGAGATCGAGCATAATATGATCTATACCAAGCTTTTCGGCAGCACGCTCTGCATCCTCCGCATCTGAAAGTGCACAATGAACGCTTCCGTTCTGCTCGGCTGTATGTATATCTTCATCGGAAAAGAGCTTCATCGTAACGCCCGTGACTTCATAGCCCTGTTCTAAAAGGAGCAACGCTGCCGTCGAGCTGTCAACGCCTCCGCTCATTCCGGTCATAACCTTCTTCATATGTATCTTCCCTTATCCAAATAATGAAAAAGTCATGCGCAGGTTC
>DHYN01000061.1:12791-16980 GCA_002414125.1 Ruminococcus sp. UBA5129
CGTAAAAAATCCCGCTCCTGCCGCAGATTCGATGCAGTGGAGCGAATCCTCGAAAACTGCCGTTTCGGACGGTAAAGTCCCGAGCATCCGCGCAGCTCCGAGGAATATCGCAGGGTCGTTCTTTCCCATAGGATACTCAAAATCAGTCAGAACGAACCTGAACCTGTCAAGTATGCCGTGACGTCTGAGAACGGCTTCCGCCATATTTTTATATGTAGCAGTAGCGACCCCGTAAGGGATCCCCTTTTCATCGAGATATTCGAGCAACTCATGTACAAAAGGCTTAAGCGCGATTTTTTCCTCATATTCGATGCGAACGAGCTCCTCTATGCGCTTTACCGCATATTCCGGTGTTATGTCAAGTCCGAACTCATTCACGAAGTACTCCGAGCACTCCTCAACTGACATCCTCTTCATGATGTCGGAGATATTTTCGGGCGGCTCGGTAATACCGTTCTCGCGCAGAAAAGCTCTGTCTATCTCGTACCAGATACCCATCGAGTCGATGAGCGTTCCGTCAAGATCGAAAACAACTCCCCTTATCATCACATCGCCTCCACATTGAACTCGGGCTGTTCGGAAATATCCACATAATCTGTGATATTTACCTCATTCTGACCGAGCATCACCAACGCCTGCTGACCCATTTTATCGTAGATCATCTCAAAGCGCTCCAGCGAGTACTCCGCGTGTCCCTTGAGCGGATCTGCACAGTAAACCACACCTTTTTTAAGATCATAGCCCGTGAGCACAAGGCAGTGCTCCCATTTGGTGAAAAGAGCCTCCCTGCCGTCGGGAGTTTTCCACTTTAGCTCCAATGTCACATCGTGAAGATCTACACTTGCCCATATCACGATAGGTCTGCCCATTTCGATCTGGTAGAACAGCTCACGGAAAGGAGTTCCCGTAAGGTCATAGGGCTCCATATCGGATTTTTCCGACTCGAAGAACGCCTTTGCCGTTTCGTAAACGACCGGAGCGTAACAGCCGAAGCCGTTATTCGCACGGGGATCTCCGATATATTTATCATCGAAGGTGCAGTCGGCATTGAATGTATGCGGCATGAAATTATCGAAAAGCTCCTCCTTGTCGATAATGAAGCCGTAGTAGTTGAGGACGGTGCACAGAGACGTTACCTCGCATCCTGTCGGAAGCTCTGGCTTTTGCAATATCGGCTTTACATCGAGAGCCGATACGATCGCAAGCTCATGATCCTCGGGCATCTCGATCGGCTCGGTAGGAGGTTCTGTAGGCGGTTCGGTGAGAGACTCGGTGGACGGAGGTTCTGTCGGAGCCTTGTTAAAAAAAATCGTATCTGAATTGTCCGACATTGGCTCCACCATAGAACCGCATGACGTTATAAATGATGCAGCAAGCGCTGCAATTGTGATAAGTAAGATCGCCTTCTTCAATGCTGTTTACTCCAAATCAATCATTATTTTAGCTCTGTAGTCCTTCTGAGCTGAATTTATAGTATCGAGTGCAAGTCCGTAGATATCGGATGCTTTTATCTCAAGCTCGGCGAATCGCCTTGCTGTGGAATTGCGCTGAGAGAGCTTTGCGATAGACGTTGCATAAGGCATCGCAGCCTTTCCCTTGGCAAGTGCAAGTATCTCCTTGCCTCTTTCGTTTATTGCAAGTATCCTGCCGTATACAGGAAGATGAGTCATATCCTGCTTAGTTATGCCGATGAGCATACACAGCAGTATCCGCCTGATCCTTGCCATCGTATAGCGCTTTGTTTTCAGCGTAACGAAAAGCTCATCCAGCGAGCCTGCCATGCGCGAGTTGTAGAGACGGTTCTCAAGACCCTGTCCCACGTCGCTGACCATTTCAAGCTCCCTGATTGATGACATTCTGAGCTTATAGAGTATCACCCTCTCAAGCCTTGAAAGCTCAGCCGTCTCACCGCAGCGGACTGCTGTATTTATAGCATCCTCCCAAAGAGGTGTCGTGTACGAACCGAGCTTAAACAGGTTTTGTCCTCCGACCGCAATGAGCTCGCGGATGAACGATGCGCTCGCATGTGATCCGTCTGTCGGAGCTCCGTCATGAGCCGCACCGCTGCGCTTTGTAGTCATAGGCTCTATCCTGCATCCGAAGCGGTTTATCGCACGCATATACTCGATAGCGAGAAGATTGTTCGGCTCAGAGATTATCTCGGCTGCCTGAAGATCGATACCCTTTATCACCGAACATAGGGCTCTCGGATAGGTATAGCCGTTTTCCATGATGCTCTGAATATCCTCGCGGTGATTAAGTGCGGCTTCATCGGCAATTTCCATAGCTCTCCTGAGCTTCCCGATGTCACCGCATTCACTTCCGAACGAGAGCTCATCAACAACTCCGAGGGACTCAAGCAGCCATACTGCTCCGTTTGCAAAGCCTTCCGCAGACGAAAGGCAATACTGCACCGGCATCTCAATAACGAGATCTGCTCCCGACTTAACGGCAAGACGCGCTCTTTCAAGCTTATCCATGACTGCAACATCGCCGCGCTGGACGAAGTTTCCGCTCATTACTGCAACAATATGCGTTGCACCGTTTCTTCGTGTTTCGTTGATGTGATACAGATGTCCGTTATGGAACGGGTTGTACTCACAGATGATTCCGCTGACTTTCATTATTGTCCCTCATTTCTTTATGGCAGCACCGTGCAAAGCCGTCAGGCAGGCTTTGTGGGTGTTGCCTTTAAAATATTTGTCGAGCACTGCGGCTCATTTTAGCCTTTTTGCGCTCAAATGCAAGCGGTTTTGTGCGGATTTTTTGTCATTTTCAGTAATTTGGCGGAAAATTTACGAAAAAGACTTGCAATTTGCTGAAAAAAGTATATAATTATATATGCAAATATATTTGAAAGGATTGTTTCACATGATTATTTTGGTTGTTAATGCAGGCAGCTCATCGCTTAAGTACCAGCTCATCAATATGGATGACGAGAGCGTGATCGCAAAAGGCAACTGCGACAGAATCGGTATCGACGGTCACATCGCTCACAAGACGAGCGACGGCAGAGTTTTCGAGGCTGACTGCGAATTCCCCACCCACACAGAGGCTTTTGAAAAGCTCGTTGAGACTCTTACAACAGGAGATGCTGCTGTTATCAAGTCTATGGACGAGATCTCTGCTGTAGGTCACAGGATCGTACAGGGCGCCGAGGTGTTCGACAAGACCACTCTTGTTACCGATGAGGTAATTCAGAAGATCGACGATCTCCAGGAGCTCGCTCCCGTACATAATCACCCCCATGCACTCGCTCTCTGGGCTTGCAAGAAGGTCATCCCCGAGAACGTTCCTCAGGTAGTAGTATTCGATACTGCTTTCCACCAGACAATGCCTCCAAAGGCTTATATGTTCGGTCTCCCCTACGATGACTATGAGACCCTCCATGTAAGAAAGTACGGCTTCCACGGAACATCACACAGATTCGTTACATCAGCTCTCGCTGAGGCTATGGGCAAGGATATAAAGGATCTCAAGATCGTTTCATGCCACCTCGGAAACGGTTCATCCATCACTGCTGTTCAGGGCGGTAAGTCTATCGACACTTCAATGGGCTTTACTCCTCTTGACGGTGTTGTAATGGGTACTCGTACAGGAAGCGTTGACCCCTCTGCTGTTACATTCGTTGCCGATAAGCACGGATTCAGTCCCGCAGAAATGAGCGACTACATGAACAAGAAGTCGGGATTTCTCGGCGTATCGGGCATCTCCTCCGATAACCGCGACATTACCGAGGCTGCTGCTCACGGTGATAAGAAGTCTAAGCTCGTTACCGAAATGCTCGTTTACGAGATCAAGAAGTACATCGGAAGCTACGCTGCTGCAATGAACGGTCTCGATGCTGTTCTCTTCACAGGCGGTATCGGTGAAAACGCTTATGATGTGAGAGCTGCCGTATGCAGAGACATGGAATTCTTTGGTATCAAGCTTGATGAGGCTGCAAACGACGGTCTCAGAGGCAAGCTCCAGAAGATCTCCGCTGCCGACTCAAAGGTCGATGTATGGGTAGTTCCTACAAACGAGGAGCTCCTCATTGCAAGAGATACTCTCGCTCTTATCTCTAAGTAATTTACATTATATCACTTTTTCGATGTAATTTCAACCTATAATTGCAAATTTTTTTACGGAAAAAGCAATTATACTCCTTTAGTTCAATACTTATAGGAAGTTTAAGCCCCGAAGCAAT
>DHYN01000090.1:0-305 GCA_002414125.1 Ruminococcus sp. UBA5129
GTGACGGCTTTGATGTATAATTTTTAATATGATAAATCAGAATTCGGAGGAGTATCATGGAAGTCAGAAAAGTCGAAAATAACAAAAAACAATATATCGAATTACTGTTATTAGCCGATGAACAAGAGGATATGATAAACAAATATCTTAATAAAGGTACAATGTTTGTATTGGACGATGATGGCATAAAAGCCGAATGCGTAGTGACAGATGAAAGAAACAGGATACTTGAAATAAAGAATATTGCAACATACCCCGAATTTCAGGGTATGGGCTATGGAAGAAAGTTGATTGATTTCTTAAAA
>DHYN01000090.1:359-494 GCA_002414125.1 Ruminococcus sp. UBA5129
AAATGTGGTTTCGTAAGGCATCATGTAGTGGAAAACTTTTTTCTTGACAATTACGATCACCCTATTATTGAAAATGGAATACAACTCGTAGATATGATTTATTTGCAGATGTCGATATAAATTCTAATCTACGCA
>DHYN01000090.1:504-5534 GCA_002414125.1 Ruminococcus sp. UBA5129
TTTTAAGAAATCAATCAACTTTTTATGAATTATGTGTTGCCTTAAATTACAAAATGCTGCGGCATTCCGTTTTTCATGATCGGAGGAAGCTCGCCCTGAATGAGCGGCATAACGTAGTCTATCGCCTCCTGAGTTACATCGTTTCCGTTGGGGGTGATCCATTCTTTCGGAAAAAACTTCTCTCCGTTCGCTGTGAGCTGAGCCGAGACCGATCCGATCTCATAGCTGTACGGCGCGTTTCCGAGACGTTTATATGTCATCATTACACCTGTCTGACCGCTGAGACCTGCCTCGACAGCCGCCTCGCCGATCGCCTCCGACTCCTCAATATCCGTCAGAGATGATATATGCGAGCTGCATCTCTGCATTACGTTCAGCTCAATCGACCTTACCTTGCATCCGATGCGGTCGGAAACAAGCTGCTCGAGATACTTGCCGACTCCCGAAAGATACGCATGACCGAAAGCATCGGTCTTGGCGGACTGAAATTCCTCAGCCGCAAATCTGCCGTCAGCGGTGCGGACTCCCTCGGAAACAACGGTGATAACAGCCTTATGAAGCTTCATCTGTGCTTTTATGTCCTCGATAAATTTATCTGCGCTAAAGCATGTCTCGGGAAGGTAAATAAGGTGCGGAGCGCTCTCTCCGTTCTCTCTGAGCGCGGCGGAGGAAGCCGTCAGCCAGCCTGCATGTCGTCCCATAGCCTCAATAATCGTCACGGAGGGCAGGTTGTAAACGTTGCTGTCACGCGTGATCTCCTGCACTGTCATTGCGACATATTTCGCAGCAGAGCCGAATCCCGGACAGTGATCTGTTTCACAAAGGTCGTTGTCGATCGTTTTCGGAACGCCGATGACCTTTATGTCAATTTGGTTATCAATAAAATATGCCGAGAGCTTAGCGACCGTATCCATCGAATCATTTCCGCCTATATAGAGGAAAAGTCCTATATCATGCCGACGGAAGCATTCCGTAATTTTCTCGTAGACCTCTATATCCGTGCGATAGTCGCAAAGCTTGTGCCGACATGATCCGAGCGCTGCCGAGGGAGTTCTCCTCAGAAGCTCAAGATCATCATCACACTTGATATATTCGGAAAGGTCGATCAGCTCATCCTTGAGGATACCCTCGATACCGTTCATAGAGCCATAGACCGTCCCGATCGCTCCCGAGCGGATGCCTGCCTTGAACACCCCTGCAAGTGAGGCGTTTATCGCACATGTCGGACCTCCGGATTGTGCTGCTGCTATGTTCATAAAATCACCCTGCAAAAAGCCTGATGCTCTCGCTTTTCCTTTCATATAATAGGGCATGTCCAAAAATTTTTAGACATGCTATACATTTAAATTATAACACAGATCATACCAATTCTCAATCAAGCATAATGACGTTTTATTTATACATTTTTCGTATATTTTTGACAAAAACTTCAAAACTCAGATTATCCCGTAATGCGCAAGCGCCTGCTCGATACCATCCTCCAGGATCGGTGCTGTAACATATGCAACATAGGGGTAAAGCGCCTCTCCGCCGCCCATTGCTATGCTGTTTGGAACAGCCTTGAGCATCGGCAGATCGTTCATACTGTCACCGATCGCATAGGCGTTTTCGATCGGTATTCCGTACATTTTGAGCACTCGCTCGATTCCTGTAGCCTTGCTGCACCCAAGAGGAACATTCTCATAAAAACCGCCGCCTCGGTCGATGATCGAGAAATTCTTCCCTATCAGCTCACGAAACCTCAGCATATCGGTGTTTTCGTCAGTGAATATCACAAATTTATCGAAGCTGAAATCCTCCTCGTCACTGAATCTGTCGGTCGGTATACTACTGTCGAGAAACACCGATCTAAAGAGGTTTATCGAGGGATGCTCATCAAACATTCTCTCGAAAAACAACGTATCACGGCGCTCGTAAACAGGAATGCAGCCGCACTCCCTAAGCTGAGCGGCAGTCTCACGGCAGAATTCATGCGAAAGATCGGAGTAAAACCGCTCCTCTCCGCCGATCTCGATGTATGTTCCGCATCCGCATATGAACCCGTCAAAGCCAAGCTCGCGTATCTCATCACCGACAATGAAGCGAGTCCTGCCGGTATTGACGAACAAAAGATTGCCGTTCTCACGAGCTTTCGAGAGCGCACGGCGAGTACTGTCCGGAATGATTTTGAACTCGTCCTCGGTGACGAGCGTTCCGTCAATGTCAAAGAAAACTATTTTTTTCATAGTGACCTCCAATCTGAAATCCGATTAAATTATACCTCTTTTAGACCGTACTGTCAAGACAGTGAAGCTGCTGCACCACGGCAAAATCCGTCTCAACACTTGCGAGAAAGCGCGTTTTTTGAACTCTACCGACAGTTTACATGCGGTAGATTCGGCACAAAATTTTCGGAGTATTTTCCTATATACCGTAACTCTACTGGTGGTAGAGTCCTTTTTTCGGACTCTACCGCAGTGTTTTCAACGGTTTACACGACTCTCCCGACAGTAGGTTGATAAATCGCTTGAACATGGTTATAATAAAGACAGAAAATAATTTCCCATGGAGGTAAAATTTATGCAGCGTACTAAATTATGTGACCGGGTCCTTCCCGACTACACTCACGGCGAAGAGGTATTCAACACAGCTTCACACATCACGGGAGCGGCTCTCGGAGTTGTCGCACTCATTCTCTGCCTGCTGCTTGCCGTATCGCACAACAGCGTCTACTCGGTAGTCGGCAGCGCGATCTACGGCGCATCACTTATAGTATTATACACAATGTCGAGCGTATACCATGGACTGCGTCCGAATATGGCGAAAAAAGTCATGCAGATAATCGACCACTGCACGATCTATTTCCTCATCGCAGGCAGCTATACTCCTATTCTGCTGTGCGCGGTCAGACGTGTCTCACCTGCTTACGCATGGACCCTTTTCGGCATAGTTTGGGGAGTTTCCCTCATTGCAGCCACTTTCACTGCGATCGACCTCGAAAAATACAACAAGCTCTCTCAGGCATGCTACATCGGACTCGGCTGGTGCATCGTCATCGCTTTCAAACCAACCATGCAGGCTATCGACTTCACCGGCGTAATGCTCCTGCTTGCGGGCGGGATCGCCTATACGGTGGGAGCTGTGCTCTATGCGCTCGGTGAGAAGATCCGCTATATGCACTCGGTTTTCCACGTTTTTGTTGTGCTCGGCAGCATTCTTCAATTCTTCTGTATCTTCTTTTATGTCATTTGATCGAGTATATTTCTACAAAGAAGCTTTCGTGTTTCGGAAGCTTCTTTTTATTAACACGACAATAGATACATCTTTTGGCAAAAAATCCGAGAACAAAGTATCCGATAAACGTCCGAATATTGGATAAAAAGAAGCAAATGCTGTTGCCTATATTGTTTAGCATTTGCTACGCTTTGCTTGAACTTGCTTAGCAAACTTAGGTGATAATGATATTGATATTGATAATGTAAAATGATAATGAGAATGTAAATGAAGATGCAAATGATAATGATAATGTGCGGTGTTGAAACATGTTGAAACTGTTGAAAAGTGGTGAAAGCATCTTCTTGACACCGCATTCTTTTTATTGACTTTCGTTTTGTGATATGGTATAATTACAATAATTGTTTATTTTTAGAAAGGAGCTTTATCCAATGGCGAAGAAAAACGACTACGGAAACGAAAGCATCACCATGCTCAAGGGCGCCGATAAGGTGCGCAAGCGTCCTGCGGTCATATTCGGCTCGGACGGTCTTGACGGCTGTGAGCACTCCATTTTCGAGGTCATATCTAACTCTATCGACGAGGCTCGCTCGGGATACGGAAATAAGATTATCATCACCCACTACCGCGACCACTGCATCGAGGTCGAGGACTTCGGCAGAGGCTGTCCGGTAGATTATAACAGTGTCGAAAAGCGCTATAACTGGGAGCTTGTCTACTGTGAGCTTTATGCCGGAGGAAAGTACGATGCTTCTGCGGATTCTTATGAGTATTCGCTCGGTCTGAACGGTCTCGGTCTTTGTGCGACTCAGTTCGCTTCGGAATTCATGGACGTTGAGGTAGTCCGTGACGGATTCAGATATTCGCTCCACTTTGAGAAAGGCGAGAATGTGGGCGGTCTCGCAAAGGAGACGTCCAAACGCAAGCAGACAGGCACTAAGACGCGCTGGCGTCCCGACCTTGACGTGTTCACCGATATTGACGTTTCGGACGAGTATTTCTGCGACATCCTCAAGCGTCAGGCTGTCGTTAATCCGAATATACTCTTTGTTTTCCGCTCCGAGAACGAAAACGGCAAATTCGATGAGCAGGAGTTCATCTACGAAAACGGCATCACCGACTACGTTACTGAGATAGTCGGCGACAAGGCTCTCACCTCGATCCAGCACTGGTCTGCCGACAGAAAAGGCCGCGACCGCGAGGACAAGCCCGAATACAAGGTGAAGCTCGATGTTGCGGTGACGTTCTCCAACCTCGTTAAAAAAATCGAATACTATCACAACTCAAGCTTCCTCGAACACGGCGGTTCACCCGAGCGTGCCGTGAAGCAGGCTTTCCAGTCGCAGATAGACGCCTATCTGAAAGCAAATAACGGCTATAACAAGAACGAATCCAAGATCACCTACGGCGATATCGAGGAGTGTCTGGTACTCGTTTCATCCTCGTTCTCCACTCAGACCTCCTACGAGAACCAAACCAAAAAGGCGATCACTAACAAGTTCGTCTACGAGGCAATGACGGATTTTCTAAAGCATAATATCGAGGTCTACTTCCTCGAAAATCCGGATGAAGCCGAAAAGATCGCAAAGCAGGTGCTCATCAACAAGAGAAGCCGCGAAAACGCAGAGAAGATCCGTCAGAATACAAGAAAAAAGCTCTCGGGAACGATCGACCTCTCCAATATGGTCGAGAAATTCGTTGACTGCCGTACCAAGGACACCTCCCGCCGCGAGATCTATATCGTGATCGCCTTTTTGGTTTGGTTCTCGTAGGAGGTCTGAGTGGAGAACGAGGATGAAACGAGTACCAGACACTCC
>DHYN01000063.1 GCA_002414125.1 Ruminococcus sp. UBA5129
AGTCAATAGATTTTTAGGAAAAATTATGCTATAATATTATGAAAGAAAAAATTTGGAGCGATATTATGGATAAAATTGACAGACAGATCATTTCTATTCTTCAGAAAAATGCGCGAACATCCGTCAAGGAAATAGCGGAGAAGGTCTATTTGTCTTCACCTGCTGCTGCTGCGAGGATCGCTAAGCTTGAAGAACGCGGCATAATCATCGGATATACAGCCAAGGTCGATATCCAAAAGGCAGGCGGCTTTATCTCCGCCTTTTTCACTGTCAGACTCAAAGACGGTATGAAAAACGAGTTTACCGAGTTCGTAAGCTCAAGCAGAAACGTCATGGAATGCTGCTGTGTAACGGGAGAAGCTTCCATGATAATCAAGGGCGCATTCCCGTCCACGGCGCTTATCGAAGCCTTTGCGGATGAGCTTGAACGATTTGGAAAGACAACGGTTCAGGTCGTATTTACCGAGATCGTTTCAAACAGAAGCTTAAACATTGATATTTGATACAAAAACGCCCATGACATGGAATCATTTGACCGTCATGGGCGTTATTATATATCAGATAATAGGGGGTACGGGGGACTTAAATACGGAAAAGTCCCCNNACCCCCGTATTTGTGCCCTTTACAGCGGGCACGGACGTTATAAAACCGGAGTAGTATTATCTGATGCCGAAGAGAAGTTCGTCGTATGTCGGGAAAGGCCAGTATGTAGCATCCGTGAGCGGCTCAGCTTCGTCGGCAGTTTTTCTGAGAGCTTCCATTGCAGGGAGAATTTCATCGCGGACAAATTCAGACTGTGCAATAATATCGCTCTTTGCCTTGAGCTCAGCAGCAGCTTTTTCAAGCGCATCTGTCTGCTCATCCATTTTGTCTGTGATCGCAGAGAGCTTTTCGATGAGCTTCTTCTCATAGCTGCAAGCGAGTCCGCTGCAAACTGCACACTTCTTTGAAGCCTGCTTAGCTGTATCTGCTGTGAACTTAGCGATCGAAGGAATGATCTGCTTTCTTGCCATTGAGATCATTGTACATGCCTCGATGTTTACGGACTTAACGTAGTTGTCAAGCATGATGTCGAGTCTTGAGTGAAGTTCCGATTCGGTGAATACGCCGTGTGAAACGAGCATGTCGATATTCTTCTGTGCAACAAGGTAGGGCATTGCATCGGGAGTTGTCTTGAGGTTCAGCAGACCTCTCTTCTCAGCCTCGCTGATCCAATTGTCATCGTAACCGTTGCCGTTGAAGATGATCCTCTTGTGCTGCTTGATCGTGTCAACGATGAGCTTGTGAAGCGACTCGTTGAAATCGTCAGCCTTTTCAAGAGTTTCAGCGAACTGACGGAGGCTTTCGGCAACTGCTGCATTGAGGTGCATGTTTGCGCATGAGATGCTGTTTGAAGAGCCGAGCATACGGAACTCAAACTTGTTGCCTGTGAAAGCGAACGGGCTTGTACGGTTTCTGTCTGTTGTATCGCAGCGGAACTGAGGAAGCACGTCAACACCGAGTTGCATGAATCTCTTTTCAGCCGAGTTGTAGGGAGCATCGTTCTCGATAGAGTCAAGAACTGCTGTAAGCTCATCGCCGAGGAAGATAGAGATAACAGCAGGAGGAGCTTCATTTGCACCGAGACGGTGATCGTTGCCTGCTGTTGCAACGGAGAGTCTGAGGAGATCCTGATAATCGTCAACTGCCTTAATAACTGCGCAGAGGAAGAGCAGGAACTGTGCATTCTCGTGAGGCGTCTTTCCGGGATTGAGGAGGTTTACTCCCGTATCGGTAGAGATCGACCAGTTGTTGTGCTTACCCGAGCCGTTTACGCCTGCAAAGGGCTTTTCATGGAGGAGGCAGACAAGACCGTGCTTGAGAGCTGTCTTTTGCATGATGTCCATTGTAAGCTGGTTGTGGTCGGCAGCGATATTTGTTGTAGTGTAGATAGGAGCGAGCTCGTGTTGTGCAGGAGCGACCTCGTTGTGCTCTGTCTTAGCGAGGATGCCGAGCTTCCAAAGCTCCTCGTTGAGGTCTGCCATATACTCGGCAACCTTGGGCTTGATAGCGCCGAAGTAGTGATCGTTCATCTCCTGACCCTTAGGCGGCATAGCGCCGAAGAGCGTTCTGCCTGTCATGATTAGATCCTGTCTCTTGTTGTAAAGCTCCTTGTCAACGAGGAAGTATTCCTGCTCGGGACCTACGGATGTTCTTACACACTTTACATCATCGTGGCCGAAGAGCTTCAGTATTCTGATAGCCTGACGGTTGATAGCCTCCATGGAACGGAGGAGGGGAGTTTTCTTATCGAGAGCCTCGCCCTTATATGAGCAGAATGCTGTCGGGATGTAAAGGGTGTTGCCCTTAATAAAAGCGTTTGAAGTAGGATCCCAAGCCGTATATCCTCTTGCCTCAAATGTAGCGCGGAGACCTCCGGAGGGGAATGATGAAGCATCGGGTTCGCCCTTGACGAGTTCCTTACCTGAGAATTCCATGATAACTCTGCCATCGGGCGAGGGATTGATGAAGCTGTCGTGCTTTTCGGCTGTGATGCCTGTCATCGGCTGGAACCAGTGTGTGTAGTGTGTTGCACCCTTTGAAACTGCCCAGTCCTTCATAGCTGTAGCTACAGCGTTTGCTACGGAAATGTCGAGAGTTGTACCTTCGTCAATAGTCTTTTTAAGCGACTTGTAGACCTTATCCGAAAGCGTTGCCTTCATGATCCTGTCATCGAATACCATGCTTCCGAAGATATCTTTTACCTGTGTCATAATTAATTCCTCCAGTATATATTATTCATTAAAAAGTTTTTCGAGACGAGCCATAGCCTCGATCGTGTTTTCCTTGCTGTTGAAGGCTGTAAGTCTGAACCAGCCCTCGCCGTTTTTTCCGAATCCTGCACCGGGCGTTCCGACTACTGCGATCTCGTTGAGAAGCTTGTCGAAGAATTCCCAGCTTCCCATATTATCGGGACACTTGAGCCAGATGTACGGTGAATTCTTTCCGCCTGTAAACGGTACTCCGCATCGGGTAAGCGTTTCGGCGATGATTCGTGCATTTTCCTGATAGTAGGCGATGTTTTCGCGTATCTGCTTTTGACCTTCCTCGGTGAACACTGCCTCGGCAGCGCGTTGTACGGGATAGGAAACACCGTTGAACTTGCTTCCCTGACGTCTCCCCCAGAGCTTTGCGATCGAGACCTCATGTCCGTCTGAAGTCTTAACAATGAGCTCCTCCGGAACGACTGTGTATCCGCATCTCATACCTGTGAAGCCTGCCGTCTTTGACAGGGAGCACATCTCGATAGCACATTTCTTAGCGCCGTCAATACAGTAAATGCTGCGAGGTATCTCGGGGTCGGTGATGAAAGCCTCATAGGCGCTGTCGTAGATGATGATCGCATCGTTCTCGACAGCATATTCCACCCATTCTTCAAGCTGAGCCTTTGTATAAGCCGAGCCTGTAGGGTTATTTGGAGAGCAGAGGTAGATGATGTCTGCGTGAACGCTTCTGTCGGGCATTGCCGCAAAGCCGTTCGACTCGTTTGAATCTGCGCAGATGATCTTTCTTCCGCTCATTATATTTGAGTCAACATATACGGGATAAACAGGGTCGGTCACGAGGACTGTGTTATCCGAGCTGAAAATATCCGTGATATTTCCGCAGTCGCTTTTTGCACCGTCATTTATTCTGATCTCGGAGGTAGAAACGTCCGCTCCGAGCTTTTTGTAGTAATCCGAAACAGCTTCACGGAGGAAGTCGTATCCTGCACCGCTGTCCTCATAGCCTCTGAACGTCTCCTTGACGCTCATTTCATCGGCGGCTTTCTTCATTGCATCAACAACTGTCGGAACGATCGGGAGCGTTACATCTCCGATGCCCATTCTTATAAGCTTAGCATCAGGATTGGCTGAGGTGAAAGTGTTGACCTTCTTGGCAATGTCGATGAAAAGATAGTTTTCCTTAAGCTGTAAGTAATTCTCGTTTATCTTCATTTATGTCATTCCTTTCTTGCGTCGAGCGATGCTCTGATAAAGTCGGCGAAAAGCTTATGTGGCTTATTCGGTCTTGATTTGAATTCGGGGTGGAATTGTACTCCCACGAACCATTTGTTAGCAGGTATCTCAACGATCTCAACGAGCTTATCATCGGGAGAAACGCCTGCTATCTTAAGACCTGCCTCAGTGAGCTGAGGTCTGAAAGCGTTATTGAATTCCCAGCGGTGGCGGTGGCGCTCATAAATCAGCTCCTTGCCGTAAAGACTGCGGCACTTTGAATCCGCTTCAAGTCTGCACGGGTAAAGACCGAGTCGCATCGTACCGCCCTTTTCGGAGAGGTTTTTCTGGTTTTCCATAATATGAATAACAGGGTGATCGGTCTTGCCGAATTCTGTTGAATTTGCATCCTTATATCCGAGAACGTTTCTCGCAAACTCAACGACAGCCATCTGCATTCCGAGGCAGATACCGAACAGCGGAACGTCATTCTCTCTTGCGTATCTTATCGCCTCGATCATGCCGTCGATACCACGGTGACCGAAGCCTCCGGGAACGATGATACCGTCGCATCCGCCGAGGATCTCAGCAGCATTTTCGCAGGTTATCTGCTCCGAATCTATCCAGCGTATGTCCACCTCGGCATCGTTTACGATACCTCCGTGGCGAAGCGATTCTGCAACCGAAAGGTAAGCGTCGTGGAGCATTACATATTTGCCGACGAGACCGATAGTGACCTTTTTCTCGGCATTTTCGGCACGTCTTACCATTTCCGTCCATTCATCAAGATCGGGAGCTCTGTCCTCGAGTCCGAGCCTTCTGCATACAGCCGATGCAAGACCCTCGCGCTCGAGCCACAGCGGTACTTCATAAAGAGAGGGCGCTGTGAGATTCTGTATAACATCGCTGCTGCTGACGTTGCAGAAGAGTGCGATCTTATCACGGATCTCCTTCGGTATTTCAAGCTCGCTTCGGCAAACGATGATGTCGGGCTGGATGCCTATAGACAGCAGCTCCTTTACCGAGTGCTGAGTGGGCTTTGATTTAAGCTCCTCTGAGCCCGAAATATACGGCAGTAGCGTAACGTGGATATAAGCTACATTATTTCTTCCGACATCAGAGCTTACTTGTCTGATAGCCTCGAGGAACGGCGTAGACTCTATATCACCGACTGTACCGCCGATCTCGGTGATGACAACATCTGCATTTGTGTCGCCTGCGATGCTGTAGATCTTATCCTTGATCTCGTTGGTTATATGCGGTATCACCTGAACCGTACCGCCGAGGTAATCTCCGCGGCGCTCCTTGTGGATGACATTCATATAGACCTTGCCGGTAGTGATATTTGAGTTGATCGAGAGGTTTTCGTCTACGAATCTCTCATAGTGACCGAGATCAAGGTCTGTTTCCGCACCGTCATCAGTGACGAACACCTCACCGTGCTGATAGGGCGACATCGTACCGGGGTCAATGTTGATATACGGGTCGAGCTTCTGGATCGTTACCTTGTATCCGCGCTGCTTGAGCAGTCTGCCGAGAGAAGCTGCCGTAATTCCCTTGCCGAGTCCCGAAACGACTCCGCCTGTTACAAAGATAAATTTAGCTGACATCATGAGTCTCCTTTTACCAACAGATTAGTCGGGGATAATACCGTCATAAACGATCTCGGCAGGACCTGTCATAGTGATCTTGCCCTCCGAGCTGTAATTGATCTTGAGGTCGCCGCCTATGAGCTTCACTGTGATGTCTGTATCGTGGGGACAGAGACCGTTGAGAACAGCCGCAGCTACAGAAGCGCACGCTCCCGTTCCGCAGGCATATGTCTCACCGCTGCCGCGCTCCCATACTCTCATACGGAGCGTGGTCTTGTCGATAGGACGGATAAACTCGGTGTTTATCCTGTCTGGGAAAAGCTCGTGGTTTTCAAATTTAGGACCGATAGTTTCAATGTCGATCGAATCCGTATCGTCAACAAAAACCACGGCATGAGGATTTCCCACCGATACGCATGTGACGGAGTAATCAGCGCCTCCGACCTCTATCGGGCGGTCGATGAATACGCTTCCCGAAGCCTTGACGGGTATCTCGGCAGGATCAAGAATGACCCTGCCCATATCCACCGAGATCTCGGAAACTATACCGTCCTCAGCCTTGAGCGAAAGATGCTTTATGCCCGAATTTGTCTCAAGAGTGATCTCGGTCTTATCGGTGAGACCTCTCTCGTATACGAACTTTCCGATACAGCGTGTAGCGTTGCCGCACATTTTAGCCTCCGAGCCGTCAGCGTTGAATATTCTCATTCTGAAATCGGCTTTGTCGGAAGGCATTATAAGTACAAGTCCGTCCGACCCTACACTGTAGTGTCTGCGGCTCAATCTTATCGAAAGCGCCTCGGGATCGTTTACCGTCTCTTCAAAGCAGTTGACGTAGATGTAATCATTTCCTATGCCGTGCATTTTTGTGAATTTCATGTCAAGCTTTCCTCCGTCGAAAATTATTTGTCAAGTAAAGCAGCCTTAGCCTGCTCGCCTGTACGAACCTTAACAACGTCCTGAACGTCGTATACGAAGATCTTGCCGTCACCGATGTTGCCTGTGTAAAGCGCCTTGCGTGCGGCAGTGATGACCTTGTCAACAGGTACGGAGCAAACTACGATCTCAGCCTTTACCTTGGGAAGGAGGTTTACCTCGATCTGAGCGCCTCTGTAGTACTTTGTGTGACCCTTCTGCATACCGTAGCCGAGTACGTTTGTCACCGTGATACCTGTAATATCAATGGCTTCCATAGATGAGAGGAAGCTCTGGAGTCTTTCCTGCTTGAATACTGCAACGATCTTTGTCATCTTGTTTCCGTCCGTGTTAGCAGTGTAGCTCTCGACCTCGACAGCCTGCTCAACGGGAACCTTCTGTACGCTCTTAGCGTCATCCTTTGTGTAGCCGAGCATCGACTCGCTCATTGCGGGAGCAAAGTCTGCGTAAGAGGACACAAGTCCGTGCTCTGTAACATCGAGACCGATGATCTCCTCCTGAGCGGAAGCTCTGAGTCCGATAGTCTTTTTGATAACGAAGAATACAATAAACATTGTAACAGCAGTCCAAGCTCCGACTGAGAGAACACCTATGCACTGCTTGCCGAGAAGTTCAAAGCCGCCGCCGTAGAAGAGTCCCTCGCCTGCGATGCCGCTTGCGCCGCCGTTTACAGCTACATCATAGCCGGGCGCGCTTTTTGTTGCGAAAAGTCCTACTGCGATAGTTCCCCAGGTACCGTTCATCATATGTACCGCAACAGCTCCGACGGGATCGTCGATGTGAAGAACATAGTCAAGGAACCATACGCCGAAGCATACGAGGAGTCCTGAAACGATGCCGACCATGATAGCACCGAAAGCGTCTAAAACATCGCAGCCTGCCGTGATTCCGACAAGACCTGCAAGCGAAGCGTTAAGACACATTGAAACATCGGGCTTGCCGTATTTCAGCCATGTGAATACCATACAGGTAACAGTTGCAATTGCAGGAGCGATAGTAGTTGTAAGGAAAATAGATCCGAGCATTTCAGTTGACTGCGAAGCTGCGGGGTTGAAGCCGTACCAGCCGAACCAGAGGATAAANNAGGTTGTGACCCGGGATAGCGTTTACCTTGACCTCGCCGTCTTTGGTTTTAGTGAATTTACCGATTCTCGGACCGAGGATAGCAGCTCCGACGAGAGCCGATATACCGCCGACCATGTGGATAGCGCATGATCCCGAAAGATCGTGGAAGCCCATCTGATAGAGCCAGCCGTCCGAGTTCCAGATCCAGTGCGCTTCGATCGGATAGATAAGAGCGCTGATGATTCCTGAATATATACAATAGGAAATGAATTTGCATCTTTCTGCCATTGCGCCCGAAACGATAGTAGCCGTTGTAGCGCAGAATACAAGGTTGAAAACGAAGTTCGAGAAATCGAAGTTATCGTAAGATGTGAAGATGTCGAATCCGGGCTTGCCGATGAGACCGAAAGCGTCCTCGCCGAGGAGAAGTCCGAAGCCTATAAGAATGAACATTACCGTGCCGATACAGAAGTCCATAAGGTTTTTCATGATGATGTTGCCGGCATTTTTAGCTCTTGTGAAGCCTGTCTCTACCATTGCAAAGCCTGCCTGCATAAAAAATACGAGTGCGACCGCTATAAGAAACCATACGCCGAATACTTTTCCGTCTACAGCTTCCATAATCTGAGTCATGTCTAACATAATATTTGCCTCCCTGAGAAAAAATGCAGCAATAACAGAAAGCGGTACACGAGGTGCAGTGATACTTACCTCATGCACCCCTTTGTGCCTATTTTTAAGCGCTTAAAAAAATAGAGACTGCCGACTTATTCAAGCCGACAGCCTCGTTGCTGTTTATGTGCTTAGTATACGCCTTTGACAGAGATTTGTCAAGACAAAAACGGACTTTCTTTTGAAACTTAACTATAATACAGCTTTTGCTTTGAAAAATTAAGCGTAACATTAAAAAACATAAATTTGCAAAAAAACGGTTGACTTTTGTGCTTTATAGTGATATGATAAACCACAGGAACAAGGACGTTCATGGAGGCTCATTGCCTTTCGTGACTGTCCTTTTTTTATTTTATACGGTTCAATGTCGAGCCGGCAGAAGAAAGGCGTGACTTATATGGATAACTTCACATTGCAAAAGCCGTTTGAGCAGCAGGGACTTTACAGCCCCGAATTTGAACACGACAACTGCGGCATAGGTGCGGTTGTAAATATAAAAGGAATCAAGTCCCACAGGGTAGTGAGCGATGCGCTTACCATTGTTGAAAAGCTCGAGCATCGCGCAGGAAAGGATGCCGACGGAAAAACAGGCGATGGTGTAGGTATCCTTACTCAGCTTCCCTTCGGCTTTCTTATTAAAGAAACTCGTAAGCTTGGCTTTGAGATAGGAGAGCAGGGCGATTTCGGTGTGGGAATGTTCTTCCTCCCTCAGACCGAGCTGAACAGAAACAGAGCTCAGAAGCTGTTCGAGATCATCTCCGAAAAGGAGGGACTTGAGTTCCTCGGTTGGAGAGAAGTTCCCGTAAGAGCAGAGATCCTCGGTACAAAGGCTTTTGAGAAGATGCCGTACATAATGCAGGGCTTTGTAAAGCGTCCCGAAAGCTGTGCGAGAGGTCTTGAATTCGACCGCCGTCTCTACGTTGCAAGACGCGTTTTTGAGCAGGCTGACGAGCATACATATGTCTGCTCGCTTTCAAGCAGAACGATCGTCTATAAGGGTATGATGCTGGTGAGCGAGCTGAGAGAATTTTACCTCGATTTCAAGAATGAGGAGTATGATTCGTCTATCGCGCTCGTACATTCGAGATTTTCAACAAATACAAATCCGAGCTGGCAGAAAGCCCATCCAAACCGTCTCATCGTTCACAACGGCGAGATCAATACGATCAAGGGCAATGCCGACAAGATGATTTCCCGTGAGGACACAGCTCACTGTGCCGCTCTCGAGAATGATTTTGGAAAGATCATGCCTGCTGTCAACCGTGAAAACTCCGACTCGGCTCAGCTCGACAACGCGCTGGAATTCATGGTAATGGCAGGAATGCCGCTGCCGCTCGCTGTTATGACCGCTATCCCCGAGCCGTGGAAAAACAACCGCAGTCTCCCCGAGAAGGTGTCTAACTTCTACCAGTATTACGCTACGATGATGGAACCGTGGGACGGTCCCGCTTCGATCCTCTTCTCGGACGGCGATGTAATGGGTGCGGTGCTCGACAGAAACGGTTTGCGTCCCTCACGTTACTGTGTTACCGATGACGGATTCCTCATTCTCTCTTCGGAGACAGGATGCGTTGATGTTTCTGAGGAAAGGATCGTCTGCAAGGACAGACTCCGTGCAGGAAAGATGCTCCTTGTCGATACTGTAAACGGCAGACTCGTCCACGATGCCGAGATCAAGGACTATTACGCATCACGTCAGCCTTACGGCGAATGGCTCGATGCTAACCTCGTAAAGCTCCGCGACCTCCACATCCCCAACAAAAAGGTCGAGAGCTTCGATGAGGACAGGCTTCACAGACTCCAGAAAGCATTCGGCTATACATATGAAGAGATAATGAGCAGCATCCTCCCGATGGCAGAGAACGGTGCAGAGCCGATCGCTTCAATGGGATCGGATATCGCGCTTCCTCCTCTCGACAGCAGACCTGTTCCGCTGTTCAGCTACTTCAGACAGCTCTTCGCTCAGGTAACGAATCCCCCCATTGACGCTATCCGTGAGGAGATCGTGACCGATACGAGCGTATATCTCGGAAGAGACGGCAATATCCTCGAGGAATCCCCCGAGAATTGCCGCGTGCTCAAGATCGACAACCCGATACTCACCGAGACAGACCTTCTCAAGATCAAGAATATCAGGATCGTCGGCTTCAAGTCGGTGGTGATCCCGATCACATATTATATAGGAACTCCGCTCGACAAGGCTATCGAAAAGCTTTTTGCGGCAGTTGACAAGGCGTTCCGTGACGGCGCTAATATTCTCATCCTCTCGGACAGAGGCGTTGACGAGTACCACGCAGCTATCCCGTCGCTTCTTGCAGTATCGGCTTTGCAGCAGCATCTTGTCGCAACAAAGAAGAGGACGTCGGCTGCTATCATCCTTGAAACTGCCGAGCCGAGAGAAGTGCACCACTTCGCAGCGCTTCTCGGATATGGTGCAAGTGCGGTCAACCCATACCTCGCTCACGAGACTATCCAGCACCTTATCGACAGCGGTATGCTCGACAAGGATCCCTATGCTGCCGAGGATGACTACAATAAGGCTGTTATCAAGGGTATTGTAAAGATAGCGTCCAAAATGGGTATTTCCACCGTTCAGTCGTATCAGGCGTCACGTCTTTTCGAGGCAGTCGGCATCTCCAAGGAGGTGACTGACAAGTATTTCAGCGGAACAGTCAGCAGGATCGGCGGCATAACTCTCAGCGACATCAGCCGTCAGATCGAAAAGCTCCACGACAGCGCATTCGATCCGCTCAGACTTACCGCAGACACCGAAATCGAAAGCGGAGGAAGCCACAATCTCAGAAGCGGAAAGTCAAAGCATCTTTACACTCCCGAGACCATTCATCTGCTTCAGGAGGCTTCGCGTACAGGCAATTACGAGACCTTTAAGGCTTACTCCAAGGCAGTTTCCGCCGAGGATAATTCGCTCACGCTCAGAAGCCTGCTCGATTTCAGCTTCGATGAGAACGGCGGTATCCCGATCGATGAGGTAGAAAGCGTTGAGAGCATCTGTCAGCGTTTCAAGACAGGCGCTATGTCATACGGCTCGATCTCGCAGGAGGCTCACGAATGCCTTGCTATGGCGATGAACAAGATCGGCGGTCGTTCCAACAGCGGCGAGGGCGGCGAAAGTCCCGAGAGACTCCGCTCAGAACGATGCTCGGCTATCAAGCAGGTAGCATCGGGCAGATTCGGCGTAACGGCAGAATACCTCGCTTCCGCAAACGAGATACAGATCAAAATGGCTCAGGGCGCAAAGCCGGGCGAGGGCGGTCATCTTCCTTCAAAGAAGGTCTATCCGTGGATCGCAAAGACACGTCATTCAACGGCAGGCGTCGGACTTATATCGCCGCCTCCGCATCACGATATTTATTCGATCGAGGATCTTGCTCAGTTGATCTACGATCTCAAGAATTCCAACAAGAAAGCTCGCATCTCCGTTAAGCTCGTTGCAGAGGCAGGCGTGGGAACGATCGCGGCAGGCGTTGCAAAGGCAGGCGCTCAGGTTGTGCTCATATCCGGCTTTGACGGCGGAACGGGCGCTGCTCCGAAAAGCTCTATCTATAACGCAGGTCTGCCGTGGGAGCTCGGTGTTGCCGAGACTCACCAGACGCTCGTTCTCAACGGTCTCCGTTCGCATGTAAGGGTCGAGACGGACGGAAAGCTCATGAACGGACGGGATGTGCTCGTTGCAGCGCTGCTCGGTGCAGAGGAATATGGCTTCGCAACAGCTCCGCTCATCACAATGGGCTGTGTAATGATGAGGGTCTGCAATCTCGATACATGTCCTATGGGTATCGCAACTCAGAATCCCGAGCTAAGAAAGCGTTTCAGAGGCAAGCCCGAGTACGTTATCAACTTCATGCACTTCGTAGCTCAGGAGCTTCGCGAGTACATGGCTAAGCTCGGTATCAGAACGGTTGACGAGCTTATCGGCAGAACAGACCTCCTTAAGATAAGAGAGGGAGTTCCTGAAAACGCAGCACGCATCGACCTCTCCGCAATTATCGGTAAGCCGCAGAATATCTGCTTCAAGCCCGAGGATGCTTACGACTTCGGACTCTCCGAGACTATGGACGAAAAGGTACTCATGAAGAAGCTCGGTTCGGCTCTTAAGAGCGGTACTCCAAAGTCGATAGATGTAAGGATAACCAATACCGACCGTTCGTTCGGTACACTTTTCGGTTCACAGATCACCGAGAGATTCGGCGAGAGCGGACTAGAGGACGATACCTTTACTGTAAACTGCAAGGGCAGCGGTGGTCAGAGCTTCGGCGCATTCATCCCCAAGGGACTCACCCTCACGCTTACGGGCGACAGCAACGACTACTTCGGAAAGGGTCTTTCGGGAGGAAAGCTTATCCTCAGAACACCCGAGTCCGCTAAGGATCGCGCTCACAAGAACATCATTGCAGGAAACGTTGCACTCTACGGTGCGACTTCGGGCAAGGCTTTCATAAACGGTATCGCAGGCGAGCGCTTCTGTGTAAGGAACTCGGGCGCATCGGCAGTCTGCGAGGGAGCAGGCGATCACGGCTGCGAGTACATGACAGGCGGCGTTGCGGTCATTCTCGGAAAAGTGGGAAGAAACTTCGCGGCAGGCATGTCGGGCGGCATCGCATATGTTCTCGATGAGGACAACGATCTCTATACGCATCTCAACAAGGCTCTCGTATCGAACGAGGCTGTAAAGGAGCAGGAGGACATCGACCGTCTGAAGAGTCTCATTGAGGAACATGCAGCGGCTTCGGGCTCAGTGCTCGCTGAGAGGATACTTGCAGACTTTGACGGATATATAACAAAATTCAAGAAGATCATTCCCTACGATTACGACAGGATGTGCCGTAAGATCGCAGAGCTTAAGGCTAAGGGAATAAGCCGTGAACAGGCTGAGATCGACGCATTCTATATCAACAGCAACGGAAAGGAGGCTTGAACATCATGGGAAAGCCTACAGGATTTATGGAATATGAACGGCAGGACAACACATCGCTGACAGTCGGCGACAGGATAAAGAACTTCAACGAGTTCCACATACCGCTCAGCGATGAGGAACGTCGTTCACAGGCGGCAAGGTGCATGAACTGCGGCGTTCCGTTCTGTCAGAACGGAAAACCGATCGGCAGCATGGTTTCGGGCTGTCCGCTCAATAATCTCATTCCCGAGTGGAACGAGTTGATCTACAGAAATAAATCGGACATGGCGCTTCAGCGTCTTCTGATGACAAATAACTTCCCCGAGTTCACCTCGAGAGTATGTCCCGCGTTATGCGAAAAGGCATGTACCTGCGGACTTGACGGCGATCCCGTTGCCGTAAGGGATAACGAATACCACACTATCGAAAACGGCTACGCAAAGGGACTTATGACTCCGCGCATACCGCAGTTCAGAAGCGGAAAGAAGATAGCGGTGATCGGCTCAGGACCTTCCGGACTTGCCGCTGCGGATACTCTAAACAGAAGAGGTCATTCGGTGACGGTCTATGAGAGAAGCGACAGGGTCGGGGGACTCCTGATGTACGGCATCCCGAACATGAAGCTTGAAAAGTGGGTCATCGACCGCCGCAGAGAGCTTATGGAGGCTGAGGGAGTTACCTTTAAAACCGGCGTGGATGTCGGAAAGGACATCAGCGCTGACGAAATAAAGGAAAGCTATGACGCAGTGATCCTTGCGTGCGGAGCTTCACAGCCGAGAGACATCAAGGCACAGGGACGTGAATGCAGCGGAATACATTTCGCGGTCGATTTCCTGAAAGCTACAACAAAGAGCCTTCTCGACAGCGGTCTTTCCGACGGGAACTTCATCTCCGCCAAGGATAAGAACGTTGTTGTAATAGGCGGAGGCGATACGGGCAACGACTGCGTCGGAACATCGGTCAGACACGGCTGCAAGTCGGTCGTGCAGCTTGAAATGATGCCGAAGCTTCCCGACGAGAGAACGGAGAGCAACCCGTGGCCCGAATATCCGAGGGTCTGCAAGACCGACTACGGTCAGGAGGAGGCTGCTTACCTCTTCGGCAGCGACCCGAGAATTTACGAGACTACGGTCAAGGAATTTATCAGTGATGAAAAGAATTGCCTTACCGCAATAAAAACGGTAAAGCTCAAATGGACTCCCGATCCCGGATCGGGCAGAATGACAATGGAGGAAATCAAAGACAGCGAGCAGATCATCCCGTGCGAGCTCTGTCTTATCGCGGCAGGCTTTACAGGCTGTCAGAGCTATATTGCAGATGCGTTCGGCGTACAGCTCAGTCCGCGCACTAATGTGCTCACGGAGCAGGGCAGCTATAAGACAACGGTCGAGGGAGTGTTCACGGCAGGCGACATGCACCGCGGACAGTCACTTGTAGTATGGGCTATAAACGAAGGCAGAAATGCCGCACGAGAGGTCGATGAATATCTTATGGGATATTCAAACCTGCGGTAATTGGAGGAAATTATGATATACACTGAGAATGAGATATTACAGTACGTTGACGAAAACGATGTAAAATTCGTCAAGCTTACCTTCTGCGATGTTCACGGAAATCTTAAAAATATATCCGTACTCTCGTCCGAGCTTGCTTCGGTATTCGAGCACGGTATCAAGATAAATTCAAGCAAGATCGCCGGATTCAGTACAGAAAACGGAAAGGCGCTCTACCTTTTTCCCGATCCGTCAACCATGACCATGCTCCCTTGGAGACCTCAGCAGGGACGGGTTATCAGACTTTTCTGCTTCATCCGCTATGCTGACGGTACACGCTACGAGGGCGATGCAAGATATTTTCTTAAAAAGGCTGTAAAGACGGCACTCGACAAGGGGTACTGCTTCCGTTTTGGAACATCGTGCGAATTCACGCTCTACTGCGTTGACGAGAAAGGGCTACCCACAACGAACCGTCATGATATGGCAGGCTACTGCGACAGCGCTCCCTACGATAAGGGCGAGAATATCCGCCGCGACATCTGTCTTACGCTTGAACAGATGAACATCCATCCGCTGTCGTCGTATCACGAAAGCGGATGCGGTCAGCACGAGATCGACTTTAACGCATCATCGGCTCTCAGGGCGGCAGATACGTTCATGAGCTTTAAATCGGCTGTAAAATCAATTTCTCAGAGAAACAACGCATACGCAAGCTTCATGCCCAAGGCGGACAAGGACGATTGCAGCAACGGCATGAAGATCGCGATGAATATAATCAAGGACGATGATTTCTTCGATGTGGGCTCGGATAGATCTGAGGTGCAGATGAAGCACGCTATAGCAGGTGTTTTGCGCCACCTTAAGGACATTACGCTTTTTACCGACCCGATAATCAATTCCTATGCAAGGCTTCAGGAGGAGGGCTCAAAGAACATCATCTCGTGGTCTGACGATGAGGACTCCCGTGCGGCTGTTTTCAGTGATGAGCTTTCCCCGATAATCATCCGCAATCCCGACTGTATCGGAAATCCCTATCATGTTTTCGGACTGTTGATCTATGCGGCGCTTGAGGGACTTGAGAACGAGTATGAGCCGTGTGATAAGCTCGGCGAGGGCGCTTCCGCAGAGACTCTTCCCGCAACGCTCAGAGAGGCTCTTGATGCCGCAAAGGCTTCCGATTTTCTCGGAAGGTACATTGACAAGGGCATTCTCAAAGCATTCTGCGATGTTAAGGAAAAGGTCTGGACGGAGTATTCACAGTCAGAGGATAAGGATGCATTTGAGTTCGGGACATACTTTTACAGCATCTGAGGAGGGACGTTTTGGAGAACGTAATAATCGTATCCGGAAACAGATCTGCCTCTGAAATGCTCGCGGGCTTCTTCGCGGAATCATTCGGCTGTAATCCGAGACATGCTGACAGCGCCGCACATGCATACTCCATATTTGAATCGGGTGCGAAATGCGAGCTTGCGGTCGTGAATGCTCCGCTGCCAGATGAATCGGGAATGAGACTGTGCGAGTATATAAGCGAAAACACCTCGGCGTTCTGCATACTCATCGCAAAGGCTGAAACCGCTGAAAAGCTGAGCGATTTCGCCGACAGGAACAACATCGTTTTCATCGCCAGACCGTTCAGCAGGANNAGGACTGCACTCTACCAGACGATAAAGCTTGTTGATATTTCGGTGAAAAAGTTCTATAAGCTCTCCGAAAAGACAGAGAAGCTTGAGGCGAAAATGGATGAGGTACATAAGATCGACAAGGCTAAATTCATGCTCATGGAGTACAAGGGTATGACCGAGCAGCAGGCTCACTCCTTTCTTGAGAAGTACGCCATGAACATTCGCAAGAAGAAAAGTCTCGCCGCAAACGAGATCATAAATAAGCTGACAGAGGAATATTTGTAGAACCTGTCTTCACAAGAAGA
>DHYN01000043.1 GCA_002414125.1 Ruminococcus sp. UBA5129
ACTTTTCAGCAAGATAAAATTGCGGCTTTAAACGAATAAACCAATAAGCCCGAAAGTAGTTCTTCAACTACCTTCGGGCTTTACTTCTATATGAGTACCACTCTTATGAGCTGTGCCGTTTTGTATTTATGGCTTACTTGATGAGCGACTTTCCCGTCATCTCAGCAGGCTGCGGAATGCCGAGAATCTCGAGCATTGTGGGTGCGAGATCGGCAAGAACGCCTCCGTCCTTAAGCTCGCAGTCGTAGCCGACTACCATGAGCGGTACGGGATTAGTTGTATGAGCGGTGAACGGCGCTCCGTCCGGCTCGTACATCTTGTCTGCATTGCCATGATCTGCTGTGATGAGCGCTGCACCGCCCTTTGCGAGAATAGCATCCACCATTCTTCCAACGCATGTGTCAACTGCCTCAACTGCTGTCTTGGCTGCATCGAAAATACCTGTGTGACCTACCATATCGCAGTTTGCATAGTTGAGGATGATAACATCGTACTTGTCGGAATCAATAGCCTCAACAACAGCATCCGTCACCTCAAATGCGCTCATCTCGGGCTTCATATCGAAGGTCTCAACATCGGGCGACTTGATGAGTATTCTGTCCTCGCCCTCAAACTGCTTCTCCTCGCCGCCGTTGAAGAAGAATGTAACGTGCGCATACTTCTGAGTCTCGGCGATACGGAGCTGAGTCTTGCCCATTTTGCTGAGGTACTCGCCCATTGTCATTGTGAGCTGCTCGGGAGGGAATGCAACCGATACATTCGGCATTGCAGCATCGTACTGTGCCATACATACGAAATGCACGGGGAAGAAGCCGTTCTTTCTCTCAAAGCCTGTGAACTCAGGGTCAACAAAGACTCTTGTGAGCTGTCTTGCACGGTCGGGACGGAAATTGAAGAAGATCACGCTGTCGTCAGCCTTGATCCTTGCATCCTTGTCAACGACTGTCGGGAGCATGAACTCGTCCGTTACGCCGTTTGCATAGGAGTTCTTTATTGCCTGAACGGGCTCTGTCTCCTGAACGCCCTCGCCGAGAACGAGCGCATCGTATGCTTTCTCAACTCTGTCCCAAGCGTTGTCTCTGTCCATTGCGTAGAAACGTCCGCTGATAACGCCGATCGAGCCGACGCCTATCTTGTTCATCTCTGCAACGGCTTCCTCCATATACTCCGCTGCCGATGACGGGGGAACGTCACGTCCGTCGAGGAATGCGTGAACGTATACCTTTTCAAGACCGTTTTTCTTAGCCATTTCGAGGAGTCCGTAGAGGTGCTCCATGTGGCTGTGAACGCCGCCGGGCGAGAGAAGTCCCATGAGGTGAAGAGCACTGCCCTTAGCCTTGCAGTTCTCCATAGCGTCAACGAGAGCCTCGTTCTCGAAGAAATCGCCGTCCTTGATAGACTTGGAGATCTTTACGAGCATCTGATAAACGATACGTCCTGCACCGATATTGGTGTGACCTACCTCGGAGTTGCCCATCTGACCGTCAGGGAGTCCTACATCGAGACCGCTTGCACCGATAATGGTGTTGGGTCCCTGCATGTACTTGTCGATATTGGGTGTATTGGCTGCCTTGATAGCATTTCCGTATTCATCGGAATTGAAACCAAAGCCGTCCATAATAATAAGTGCTACAGGTTTTTTTGACATAATATATCTCCTAAATTATATTTACTGATAAGGTGTATCATTGATAAATCAACTTAAAAGTAGATTTTCACATACCCTGTGGATTCCTCGAGGATATACACCTTAGGGAAGTGCTCCGAGCCATCGGGATAGAAATAGTATTCGGCATTTTCATAGGGAACTCCCTGAGCCTCCATTTCGCGATACCAGCGTGATTTGCCTACATTTTCATTATCGCCGGAAGCGCCGTTTCTGATCGCTTTGCTGCGATAACTGTCAAGAGTGTCGCCGTCGGTAAAGAAGCTTATTTCGACTCTTGTAGCTCCGGGAAATGCAGCACGGCAAAAAAATACTTTGTAATTCTCCGCATTATCGGGGATCTTATCGGGTAAAAAATTTTCCATACTCTCATTTGTGCCGTATGCCATTTTCTGGATCGGATAATACCATTTCCAATTCTTGCCCATAGTAAATGGGATGATGACCGAAATTGCAGCCGCTGTATAGCCGACAGCTCTGAGCAGAATCGCAGTTCTTTTGAATAATTTACTTCGCTCAATATTCTTATCATAAAGGGAACGACTGAAAAATAAGATCAAAAGAACTATAAATCCGATAAATGCCATTATCTCATAGTATTTGTACATTAGGAAAAATAATGCACCAAAAAGAAGTACAGCTATTACAAACACATCGGCTATCCGCCATTTTGAGAGCTGATTTTCTGATTTCTCCACTTTGTCACATTTCATAAAGTCCCCCGATCACGCTTTGCCCGAGAAATATCAATGATACAAAACAGTTCTCCGATTTTTTATCAGCCGTTTACGGCAGCCTGTACTATAACATTGAAGTCAGCAGCCTTGAGTGAAGCGCCGCCGATGAGACCGCCGTCAATATTGGGCTTAGCAAGAAGCTCGGCAGCGTTGCCTGCGTTCATTGAACCGCCGTACTGAATAGTTACAGCATCGGCAGTAGCCTGATCGTAAAGCTTAGCGAGCTGTGCACGGATAAATCCGCAAACCTCCTCAGCCTGATCGGGAGTAGCTGTAAGACCTGTTCCGATAGCCCATACAGGCTCGTAAGCGATAACAGTATTCTTTACCTGTTCAGCAGTAAGCGACCAGAGATCAAGCTTGATCTGACGAGCGATAACTTCCTCTGTGATGTTGCACTCGCGCTCCCACTTGAGCTCGCCAACGCAAACGATGGGCTTGAGACCTGCATTGAGAGCTGCAACAGTTCTCTTGTTTACTGTCTCGTCTGTCTCGCCGAAGTACTGTCTTCTCTCGGAGTGACCGATCACAACATACTCAACGCCGAGCTCTGTGAGCATATCAGCGGAGATCTCGCCTGTGAAAGCGCCGCTCTTCTCGAAGTGTACGTTCTCAGCGCCGATCTTTACGTTTGAACCTGCTGTAGCATTGATAGCTGTTTCGAGGTTTGTGAAGGGTACACATGCAATGACCTCAACATTTCCCTCAGCGTTTGCTACGAGAGGCTTGATAGCTTCGAGAAGCTCCTTAGCCTCAGGTCTTGTCTTATTCATTTTCCAGTTTCCGGCAATGATTGCCTTTCTTGTTGACTTATTCATACTTAAAACTCCTTATTATTTATCTGTCCGCAAAAAAATACGGACGTCTTTTCTTATCGTTACCTGACCGCTTCTTCAAGAAGCTTCAGGTTATATTCCTTCTGCCACAGCTTTGTATATCCTGTATAGTCCTCGATATAGCTCTTTACCGCAGCATATTCTTCACGCCATTCCTCCTTACCGAGATGTCTGAGTATCCTTACATAGGTTATCCTTGACAATACGGCAAATTGGTTCGGCTTTTGCCGCTCACATTCCTGCATTCTGGCTAAAAAGCTCATAGCAGCATTTTCGTTTCCCTCATAGGAGAGAATGTCCGCAGCAAGGTCGTAATAGCATGGCGCATATCTTTTGCGCACGGGTGACTGAAAGTAAATGTCATGGAATTTTGCATGCTTTCTCAGAAGCTCCCCTGCCGCCTCGCGTCTGCCTGTATGGATATAGAGGTTCATCAGCACAAAATTACCCATTCCCTTTATATCGTCGTCCGAAAAAACAGAGTTGATCTTTACGCTGTCAAGAAGCTCCTCTGCCTCGTCATAGCGTTCGACCGAAATAAGCAAATCAGCGTTCAGGATCGTATCAAATGGTGACGGATTTTTCTGAAAAGCAATACATGCATCGACATATTCGTTACACGGACCTTTTTCCGCATAGAGCTGCTGAAGCTCCTCGCTCGTCCCCGCGAGCTTGTATAAAATTTTCTTTAAAATTCCCATATAATCTCCTTATTTCATGTCAATCCTCGTCGTCTTGTTCATCGTCGCCGAGATCACAGCCGACGTTGTTACTTGCAATTGTAATATTGATACCGTTTTTTATGGGTACAAATAAAAATCCTATGATCGCGCCCAAAAGAAAGCTGACGAGTATTGTAAGCGTCAGAGTTGTCTTATCCTCCTGTGCCTTTTCTATAAGTTTCATATTTTTTACCTCAATTACGCAAATATGCTTATTCTTAATTGATTTCATCAAGGACGAATATTTCACGGATGATCAAATTGTCCACAAACGGTTATCACACTACCGAAAAGAAAAAGCAGCGTCCCAAATGACGTTCCACAACCGATAAAAATATGATAAAACATTTGCCATGGAGATAGCTTTGTTACATATTTTTCTTTTTTTATTACAGCGATAGTTGTTGCTATGACACCTTTCAGGAAAAGACAAGATATCAATCCAAGAAACACTGCTAAAAAAGCAAACAATACAAATATAAGCAAATCCATATCTTAATTTATCCCTCCTTGTAACAAGGGCGGATATTTCACCGCCCTTATTGAAGCTATATTTTACTTTTCTGCGATAACTGCAACACCAGGAAGAACCTTACCCTCAAGGTACTCGAGCGAAGCGCCGCCACCTGTAGAGATGTGGCTCATCTTGTCAGCGAAGCCGAGCTGCATAACAGCCGCTGCGGAGTCACCGCCGCCGATGATAGTTGTTGCATCTGTCTCAGCGAGAGCCTTAGCTACAGCGATCGTACCCTTAGCGAGAACGGGATTCTCGAAAACGCCCATAGGACCGTTCCAAACAACTGTCTTAGCAGTCTTTACGGCATCAGCAAAGAGCTTCTGTGTTTCAGTACCGATATCAAGACCCATCTTGTCAGCAGGGATCTCGCCGGAATTTACATTCTCAACAGCGATCTCAGCGTCAATAGGATCGGGGAATGATGCTGCAACTGCTGTATCAACGGGAAGGAGGATCTTCTTGCCGAGCTGCTCAGCCTTAGCGAGCATCTCCTTGCAGTAGTCGAGCTTCTCATCGTCAACGAGCGACATACCGATCGAACCGCCCTGAGCCTTCAGTTGTTTGGAACGGTCCTATNNATGTATAAGCCATACCGCCGCCTATGATGAGAGTATCGCACTTCTCAAGAAGGTTTGAGATAACGTTGAGCTTGTCAGCGACCTTAGCGCCGCCGAGAATCGCAACGAATGGTCTCTCGGGAACTTCAACTGCATTGCCGAGATACTGGATCTCCTTCTGCA
>DHYN01000109.1:0-3564 GCA_002414125.1 Ruminococcus sp. UBA5129
ACCAACTGCGCCACACCCAGATGCCTTGTACATCAACGTTATTTATTATATCACGATAAAATAAATTTGTCAATAGCTTTTAAAAAAAAATAAATAAATATTTATTTTAACTTGTAAAATTACAATTGAATTTGAATTTCATTGTAAAATAAAGTTTAATTTCTACAAATGGCAAGGTAATTTCATTATTTAATTGTCTCAACAGCAAAAAACAGAGATAAAAGGCGGAAAAAACAGCGGAAGAAATTTTATTTCCAGAACAAATAAGATACGATTATACTATAGGTATAATAATATCAGTTATTTTATGAACAGTTGTAAACAAATCATGAATGCAAGTCTGCAATTATTTACTTCGGGTAAATGTTTGTGGTATTATATAGCCAGAACAGAAAAACAATAAACCGCAAGTAAATTTAAATCACAAATCTATAATACAAAAAGTAAAGATTGCGGTGCATTTATGGAGGAATTATTATGATGAATAAGGTTAGAAGATTTGCAGCATTAGTTTCAGCAGTTATGATGACTTTAGTTTGCGCTGTCAGCTTCCCCAAGAACGCCGGAGCAGCAGAAGAAATCAATTTCAACGCTCTCGTTGATGAGATCGCTGTTCTCGTAAACGAAGCAAGAGCCGAAGAAGGTCTCGCTCCTATGTTCCTTTCTCCTTATCTCTGCGAAGTTGCTGACATTCGTGCAGAAGAATGCTCAGTTTCTTTCAGCCACACAAGACCCGACGGTCAGAATTTCTTCACAGCTATCGACTACAATGAAGTTCCTTACACAAAGATCTCCGAAAATATCGCAGCAGGAAACTCTACAGCAGAAGAAACCTTTGAACAGTGGAAAAACTCTCCTTCTCACTGGGCTGCTATCATGAATCCCTCCTACACACATATCGGCATCGGCGTTAAATACGTTGAAGGCAGCATGTACGGCTGGTACTGGACTCAGGCTTTCGCAGCAGTTAATACTTCTCTTGAGGGTCAGAGAATCGTTGAAAGAAATCAGCTCCTTTCCACAAATAACTCTGATAACCAGAGCGCTTCTCAGTTCTGCGGCGACGTAAACGGCGACGGCAGCATAAACAGCTTCGATTACATCGCTCTTTCCCAGCATATCTTCGGCGGCGAGTCCCTCAGCGAACTCCAGCTTGAGGCTTGCGACGTAATGCAGGACGGTTCTGTTAACATCGCTGATGTTATCATTCTCAGAAGATACATCCTCGGTTCTTACGAGTCCCTTCCTATCACTCCCGATATGATCTGACAATATCAACCTTCCCTCCATATTTGCTTCCTCTTCTTTTATACTAAATCTTATTCCGCTTCATCCTTTCGTGAGGCGGTTTTATTTTTGCGTTATTGCATATGTATAGAGCTGATACAGAGTAATATTTGTGCAAAATTCCAAAAATTATGAAAACTTTCTGAATGCACTTGATTTATTGAAAAAACATGGTAAAATATAATTAGCACTCAAGAAGAACGAGTGCTAAACAAGCTTACAAACCATTAAGGAGGAATATATTATGACTATCAAACCATTACAGGACAGAGTTGTTGTGAAAATGGCTGAGGCTGAGGAAACTACCAAGAGCGGTATCATCCTTTCCGGCTCGGCTAAGGAGAAGCCCGAGATCGCAGAGGTGCTCGAGGTCGGTCCGGGTACCGCCGATGTAAAAATGGAGGTCAAGAAGGGCGATAAGATACTCATTTCCAAGTATTCGGGCACTAACGTAAAGCTCGAGGGTTCGGAGTACATCATCGTTAAAATGGAAGACATTCTCGCAATCGTAAAGTAATTTTCAGTAAAGGAGATATTTATCATGGCTAAGGATATTAAGTACGGAGAGGACGCAAGAAAGGCGCTTCAGGCAGGTATTGACAAGCTTGCAGATACAGTAAGGATCACAATGGGTCCTAAGGGAAGAAATGTGGTTCTCGATAAGAAGTTCGGCGCTCCGCTCATCACAAACGACGGTGTTACTATCGCCAAGGACATCGAGCTTGAGGACGCTTTCGAGAATATGGGCGCTCAGCTTGTAAAGGAGGTCGCTACAAAGACCAACGATGCAGCAGGCGATGGTACAACCACCGCTACTCTCCTTGCACAGGCTATCGTTCGCGAGGGTATGAAGAATATCGCTGCCGGCGCAAATCCGATGGTGCTCAAAAAGGGTATCTCTAAGGCTGTTGACGTTGCTGTAAAGACTATCACCGCTAATTCAAAGTCTGTTGAGGGCTCTGAGGACATCGCAAGAGTAGGCGCTATTTCATCTGCTGATGAAGAGGTAGGAAAGCTCATCGCTGAGGCTATGGAGAAGGTAACTGCTGACGGCGTTATAACTCTCGAGGAAAGCAAGACTGCCGATACTTACAGCGAGGTCGTTGAGGGTATGCAGTTCGACAGAGGCTACATCTCACCTTATATGGTTACAGATACAGATAAAATGGAAGCTGTTTACGATGATGCATATGTGCTCATCACAGACAAGAAGATCTCTTCTATTCAGGAGATCCTTCCGCTTCTCGAGCAGATCGTGAAGCTGGGCAGAAAGCTCGTTATCATCGCTGAGGACGTTGAGGGCGAGGCTCTTACAACGATCATCCTCAATACCCTCAGAGGCACATTCAAGGTTGCTGCCGTAAAGGCTCCCGGCTTTGGCGACAGACGTAAGGAAATGCTCAAGGATATCGCTATCCTCACAGGCGGTGAGGTAATCTCCAGCGAGCTCGGTCTTGAACTCAGCGAGACAACTATTGAACAGCTCGGTATGGCTAAGCAGATCGTTATGCAGAAGGAGAATACTGTTATCGTTGACGGCGCAGGCGAAAAGGACGCTATAAAGGCAAGAGTCGCTCAGATCCGCGCTTCTATCGAGACAACTACTTCCGATTTCGACAGAGAGAAGCTGCAAGAGAGACTTGCTAAGCTTGCAGGCGGTGTCGCTGTTATCAAGGTCGGCGCTGCTACCGAGATCGAGATGAAGGAGAAGAAGCTCCGTATCGAGGACGCTCTCGCTGCTACAAAGGCTGCTGTTGAGGAGGGTATCGTTGCAGGCGGCGGTACTGCTTATGTAAACGCTATCCCTGCTGTTGATAAGCTCATTCCCACACTTGAGGGCGATGAAAAGACAGGCGCAAGGATTATCCTCAAGGCTCTTGAAGCTCCCGTTCGTCAGATCGCTGAGAACGCTGGTCTCGAGGGAAGCGTTATCATCGACAAGATCAGACGTTCACGCAAGCTCGGCTACGGTTTCGATGCTTATAACGAGGTTTACACCGATATGATACCTGCAGGTATCGTTGATCCGACTAAGGTTACTCGTTCTGCGCTCCAGAACGCTGCTTCCGTTGCTTCTATGGTGCTCACCACAGAGAGCCTTGTTGCCGACATCAAGGAAGAAAATCCCGCTCCTGCAATGCCTGCCGGCGGTATGGGCGGAATGTATTGATAAAATTTGTATTAAAACAGCCCATCGGGTCAAGCGACTCGGTGGGCTTTTAATGTAAACAGCATATTTTATTATGATATATTGATCGTTATAAGCATCGAAACCGT
>DHYN01000109.1:3698-5506 GCA_002414125.1 Ruminococcus sp. UBA5129
TATCATAATAATAAATGCTGTTTCCGTGACACTGCATAAAGTCCTTTTGACGGATTTGTGCGATATTGCTCGAAAAAAGGGAAGCACTTCTGTTGAGGCGCTTCCCTGTATTTTTTATTTTACCGAACCCTCGGGAGCAGCTCCGTTAGACTTGATCTCCTTTGCTTCGGGGTCGTACTTCAGGATAAGCTCCTTGACATTCTCGTCTTGAGTGATGTTATAGAGGAGCTTGAGCGCCATTACAGCGTTCGGTATATCCTGTTTAAGCATGAAGTCGGACGCGATATGAGCAGCCACGGTAATGACCTTTTCATCGGGACCGAAGTGAATGCCGTATTTCTCCATTGTAGCCATGATCTGCTCGTGAGTAGGCGGCTCAATGGGTGCGTTCTTCATTTGTGCAATAGCTCTCAGCTCGTGCGGAATAGCAGGATGCGGAGCGAATATAAGGCTTGCATAGTAGAAATTAGCTGCATCATCGAGCTCGTGGAGGTCGAAGCACAGATAACCCATATTTGCATAGCAGCGTGCGATAGCAAGGGGAGAAGAAGCTACGGCAATGGTATCCTGTGTCACCTTGATGAGCTTATCCTTGTTCTTGAGTATTTTGTAGCACTCGGCAAGCTCAAATCTCGGACCGCAGTCAACGGGATTGAATTTTATAGCTTCTTCAAGGATCGGAACAGCGTCTACGGGAGAACCCGTCTCAAAAATAGTGTAAGCGTATGTCGTAAGGAACGTTGCAAAATCGAAAGGAGCTCGGTTAAGAATCTTTTCGTCATCCGTCTCGAAGAGGATCTGAGCAAGATTGTCCTCGAAAGGATTTCTGAACGAAACGAATTTAGCTTTATCGGTCTCGCAGTAAACATCCTTGATCTTTGCGTAGAGCTTTTCGGAAAGACTTTTTGCCTCGACCATATTCTTGTCGTTGATGAGCTTTACGATCTTGGTATGGAACTCATCCATTCTCACTCCGTCGATGCAGGTGAGATTCTCGATCTCGTCTCTCTGCTCCTTGGGCATGATCTCGAGCATTATCTCGCCGACAGCCTTTACTCCGTCGATATTGCCTTCCTTTCCGTAATTTTCACCGAGCTCTCTGAGCATTTCGTTGTCCTTGGCGTAATCGCCGCTGAGCTTGCCTCGGAGCTCGTCTAAGATTTCTTCATATGACATTGCTGTAAAACCTCATTTCATGGGGATTATAGTCAACGTCAAAAATAATTTGACGTTTGCTATGGTATCAGAAGCCTCTCTTTGCAAGGTTCTTCTGGAATTTCTGGTCGATCTTCTCCTGCTTCTTCATTGCCTTAAGCTCGGACTTTGTCATCGGACGATACTCTTCTTCCTTCTTTGCGGCAACTCTTGTGATAGGTTTTGAAGGCGACTTGTATTCTTCGAATACGGGAGTTGCCGATTTGGATGACTGCTGAGCATCGGCAGTCCGCTGATTCTTCTGACCGCTTCCGTCATTAATGTTGGAGATAGCGGCTTCGATAGTTTCGAGTACAGGCATTTCTGAACCCTTACCATGCATGTCGAAGATATTCTTCTGACTGTTTGCTCTTGAAACGGACATTGCCTTGGCGAATGATGTGGGCATTACCTTATGAGCAGGTACGCCGACCTTCGAGATATTGACCTGAGGCGTTCTGTAGCTGCTCTGCTGAGCAGGAGGCGCCATATTCGGAGCAGGAGCAGCCTGCATGGGAACGGGAGCCGCAGGCATCGGAGCAGGAGCGGTCTGCATGGGAACGGGAGCCGCAGGCATCGGAGCAGGAGCAGCCTGCATGGGAACGGGAGCCGCA
>DHYN01000109.1:5536-6236 GCA_002414125.1 Ruminococcus sp. UBA5129
CAGCAACAGGTACGGGTGCAGGAGCAGTCTGCTGCATCGGAATGGGAGCAGTCATCTGTTCGGGCATAGGCGGAACTACAGGCTGCTGAATGGGAGCTTGCTGGAAAGGAGCCTGCTGCATGGGAGCGCCCATGGGAGGCTGGATCGGCATGAAGAGCGGCTGACCGCTCTGATCGTAGCCCATAAACTGTGACTGAATGTACGAGTATATAGGCTGACCGTTCTGGTCGTAACCCGAGAACTGCGGAACAGACATTATCATAGGCTGATCGGGGGTCTGCATAACAGGACCGCCCATACCGGGCTGCATGAACGGCATAGCGAAGTTCGGCTGCATAGGCTGAACAGGATGCTCGTCTGAAAATACGGGAGCTGTATATGTATTGTTATTATTTATAGTATTGTCAGTTGTTGTATTGTCTGCGATATTGTTTACTTCGGGAGCTGAGGGCTGCTCAGATACCGGCGTCGGCTCTGCAAGCTTTACAGGCTCGGGCATTTTGACAGGCTCGGGCTGCTTTACAGGAGCAGGCTGACGAGCAGCTCCACCGAAGATATTGTTTGCGAGGTTATCGAAATCTGCGATAGCGTCCTCGATAGAATCTGCGATAACGGGATTATCCGCAACGAGCTTGACCTCCTCCGGCTCTTCGTAAGCAGTCTCGGAAGCAGTCTGCTGAACAGGAGCAGGCTCGGGAGC
>DHYN01000109.1:6366-10021 GCA_002414125.1 Ruminococcus sp. UBA5129
GAACAGGAGCAGGCTCGGGAGCTGTGAACACATCGTTCATATCGCCCATAGGAGCGGACTGAGGTGTCGAAGCAGGTGAAGCCAAAATATCCTTTGCAGGCTCGGGATCTGTGAATATATCGTTCATGTCACTCATAGGAGCGGACTGAGATGCCGAAGCGGATGAAGCGAAAATGTCCTTTGGAGGCTCAGGATTCTTGAATACATCATTCATGTCATCAGCAGGGGAGCTGACAGCGAACTGAGCGAGGAAATCATCCTGAGCAGGAGCAGTGATCGGTTCGGGAGCAGGTGCAGGATCGGGCTGTTCCGCAGATCTGTTCTGCTCGGATTTGTTTATAGCGAACTGAGCGAGGAAATCGTCCTGAGCAGGAGCAATCTGCGGTGCGGGAGACGGCTCGGGTGCAGGAGTCGGCTGTGATTCCTCAAACTGATTTGTCGGAGCGACGTTGATAGCGAACTGAGCGAGACTGCTGTCCATAGCAACGCCTGTTCCGGGAATAGTGGAAGAGACGGCAGGTGCTGGTGCAGACGCTGCCTGAGCGGCTTCGCGGCGAGCTTTTTCTTCTTCCTCTCTGCGAAGTCTTGCCTCCTCGGCAGCCTGTTCTCTTGCTACCTCGGCTTCAAAAGCGGCTTTCTTCTCGGCAGCGCGTCTTTCGCGCTCTGCTCTTTCGGCGTCTGCGCGGCGTCTCTGCTCTGCTTTTTCCTCAGCCATGCGCTGTTCGGGAGACTTTGTGATCTTAGCGGTCGTATTGCCGAGCGGCACAATGCCTGCATCATCGAGACCGCGCTTATTTCTTATTTTTTCCTCTTTGAGGAGTCTTGACATTTCCTTCTTGTCAGCCTTAATCATTTTCTTGGCGAGGACTGTCTTGCACTTTTCGCAGGTTATCTCCTTGAGGTCTGTCATTGAACCTTTTCTGATATAGCGTGTAACATTTTCGGGCTTGAGCAGGTTGATTCCGCAGCCTGTTCTCTTGGAATTTTCCGAGCCGTGAACATCTCCGCCGCTCACGGGAACGATAAGTGTGATATCCATAGATAAACTCTCCTGACTGCCGATGCTTATGCGGAGCGGTTCCGCAGGAAATTCGGCTGATTTTTCCGCAGCAGGACTTTTTCGGAGGTCCTGTGACGATGCGGCGCTCATACGGACGGTGCGGCATAGAGGGTATCATCTTACAGCATTTCCGCACAACTTGACCGTGAGACTTTTACACAATATATATTATACATTGTTCTAAAAAAAAAATCAACACTTTCTCAAAAAAACAGACTCGAAATTATACATTTTTCAAATTTTTCGGTGATAATAACAAATTGTTATTGATTTTTTTGTCAAAAACAACTCATGATAATCCAAAATTTATGTGCAGACATATTTATAGTCAACGCTAAAAAAATCTTGTCGTTTGCTATAGAACTTGTTCAGACTTTTGTGAAAAATTGACGTTTTATGCATTAATATGCAGACGGATTACAAAAAAATAGAAAATAAGGAATTTGCTCTTGATTTTATCGGCGGTTTGTTGTATAATTTATAGTGTATTATTATTTCAATTTAAAGTTTAATTATTAATATCAATATTGGAGGAATATTATCATTATGAAGCTTGTTTCGATCGTTGTACCGTGCTACAACGAGCAGGAGGTCCTTCCTCTGTTTTATAACGAGATCACTAAGGTGACAAGCGGAATGAAGGAAAAATATCCCGAGCTCGACTTTGAATTTCTGTTCATCAACGACGGCTCTAAGGACAAAACGCTTGAGATGTTCCGCGAGCTTGCCGATAAGGATGAGCGCGTGAGATACGTTTCGTTCTCAAGGAACTTCGGAAAGGAGTCGGGAATGTATGCCGGACTCAAGAATGCAAAGGGCGACTATGTTGTCGTTATGGATGCCGATCTTCAGCATCCGCCTGCTTTTCTTCCCGAGATGTACAGCTATGTGAGAAACGGTGAGTACGACTGCGCTACGACAAGACGTGTCAGCCGCAAGGGCGAATCCAAGATCAGATCGTGGTTCGCACGCAGATTCTACGGTATCATGAACAAGATCTCACAGACTGAGATCGTGGACGGCGCTCAGGACTTCCGCTTCATGACGCGGCAGATGGTCGATGCCATCCTCGAAATGTCCGAGTATAACCGCTTCTCAAAGGGCATATTCAGTTGGGTCGGCTTCAATGTAAAATATATCGAATACGAGAATGTCGAGAGAGCGGCAGGTACTACCGCGTGGTCGTTCTGGGGACTCTTCAAGTATTCTCTCGAGGGCATCATGGCGTTCTCCACTGCTCCGCTCGCGATCTCATCGCTGCTCGGTATACTTAGCTGTTTTATTGCTTTCATTCTCATCATCGTGACCGTCATCAAGGCGCTCGTTTTCGGCGTTGAGGGAGACGGCTATGCAACTACGCTGTGTGTCATATTCCTCCTCAGCGGCTTGCAGCTCTTCTGCACCGGCATACTCGGTCAGTATTTGTCAAAGACCTATCTCGAAACCAAGAATCGTCCCATTTATATAATGAAAGAGACTGAGGAGATCTACAAAAACAGAAAAAAAGCTGCGGAGGAAAAAAGCTCCGACAGCAATAAGTAAGTCATTGCGGAGGTACGGAAATTGATGAACAAGAATCTCAGGCTTTTGGTTTCCGTGCTTTTTGCCGCGATAATCCTGCTCGTCATCGCCTTGACTCGGTTTTATGTCGATAACTCGCGGAATATGGGTAAAAGTACGGATTCAGAGGAGATCGTCCGCAAGGTCAGCTTCGATGATGACGGAAACCACATCTTCGAGGGCAGCAACGGCTTGTACGGTATCTCCGACAGCAGCGACCGCGTTATCGCCGCAGCGGAGTGGAAGCAGCTCCACTTCGCTTCAGAGGGTCTGTGCATTGCCGCCGCAAATATCGGCTACACTCAGCTCAACGGCTGCATAGACTATGACGGAAATATCGTTGTTCCGTTCATATACAGCCGCATCAGCCGCCGAGAGATCTCGGGATTTGAGTTCTATGAAGCCGTTTCGGCATCGGATGAGAGCATCGTCCTCTATGACAGCAGTTTCGTTCCGCTGTCAGGCAATTCGTGGGAATCCCTCGATGTGAACGGCAGCGTGATAACTCTCAAAAGCGGCAAGGATGTAATTAAATACACGGTCGGCAAGGGAGGCTTCTCATGTATAGATGCACAGCTTTGCGGTGAAAGCCTCGGCAGCGAGTTCATGCTCGGTACTGACAGCCGCATCCTGCTTTCAAAGCTCAGCTACAGTATGCTGAGAAATATTACAGACGGTATCGCCGTCTACATTGAGTATGCCTTCGGAGGCGATCCCGAGGCTCTCAGCGCAATGGCTGCGGCGGAAAATATGGGGAATTTCGTCAGAATATTCCCCAACGACAGAAGCATCGCTTCGTGCGTTCCTCTGAGTATCGGAAATGTCTACATCTACACCGAAAGGGATCACAATGGTATTCAGAGCTATGCGGCTTCGGTCTCTGTCGATACCGCAATAGAATATTACGATGAAAACGGTCTGCGCAGACGTCTCAACGAGAATTGCAAGGCAACTGTCAGATTTGCCGACGGTAATTCGGTCATTGAGGCGGTCTCGGGCGCTTTCGCAAAGGAGTCGCCGAGCTATCCGCAGCCC
>DHYN01000109.1:10056-13452 GCA_002414125.1 Ruminococcus sp. UBA5129
AGCCGTAAGGACGGTGACCGCTTTTGCGGTAGGGAGATATATCATGGCTAAAAAAGTTGCAGTTATCATGGGAAGCGACAGCGACTTCCCTGTAGTAAAGTCGGCTCTCACAGAGCTTAAGAAGTACGGCGTGGAGTTTGAGTGCCGCGTAATGAGCGCTCACCGCACTCCCTGCGATGCTGCCGAATTCGCAGATAATGCCAAGTCAAACGGTTTCGGAGTTATCATCTGCGCAGCAGGCATGGCGGCTCATCTCGCAGGCGTGATCGCAGGTCATACCACGCTTCCCGTTATCGGTATCCCGATGAAATCGGCTGCCCTCGAGGGAATGGACGCTCTGCTCGCTACCGTTATGATGCCGCCCGGAGTGCCTGTCGCTACTGTCGGTATCAATGGCGCTAAGAATGCGGCTATCCTCGCGGTACAGATGCTCGCCGTAAGCGATGATGAGCTTGCGGAAAAGCTCGCCGCAGAGAAGCAGGCAATGATAGACGGCGTTCATGCAAAGGACGCTAAGCTTCAGGAGGAGATCGCTGCTTTATGAGCAGATACAGAACGCTCCTTTTCGACCTCGACGGCACTCTCATTGATACAAGAAAAGGCATCATGAACTGTCTGAGGCATACCTTTGATTCACTCGGTCTCCCGCAGCCTGACGATCCCGACAGATTTCTCGGACCGCCGCTGCCGTACTCGTTTCGCGAGTTCTGCGGTATGAACGAGGAGGAGACTTCAGAGGCAGTTCGGATATTCCGCGAAAAATACAGCGGAGAGGAGCTCTTCAACGCTGAGGTGTTCAGCGGTATCACAGAGCTGCTCGATGCGCTTAAGGAGCGCGGATATGTGCTTGCCGTTGCGACCTGCAAGGTCGAAAAATTTGCTCATCTGATACTCGATCGGTTCGGGATATCCCGATACTTCAAGGTTATCGGCGGCTCGACCGGGACGAGAGTTACCAAGGCGGAGGTCATCGCTCATGTTCGCAGGGAACTCGGTGATCCCGACATTTCACAAATGCTTATGATAGGCGACCGCGACAATGATATTCTCGGCGCAAGGGCGGTCGGGATCGACTGCCTGTACGCGCTGTGGGGATACGGCAGCTCCGATGAAGCCCGTGAGTACGGAGCTTCTGCGGCTGTCAGAACTCCGACAGACTGTCTCGTGTTTGTCACAACACACTAATGCTGACCTGTCCGCAAGAAGCGGACTCGCATATAAATTCAAACGTGGAGGAATAAAAAATGGAAAATATCGTTAAAATGGAACAGCTCTATGAGGGTAAGGCTAAGAAGGTCTATGCCACAAACGACCCCGATCTCGTTATCGTTGACTACAAGGACGATGCTACCGCTTTCAACGGCGAAAAGAAGGGTACTATCAGCGGCAAGGGCGTCATCAACAACCAGATGACAAACTTCATGTTCAAGATGCTCGAAAAGGAAGGTATCCCTACTCACCTTGTTGAAGAGATCAGCGAGAGAGAGACTATTGTTAAAAAGGTTTCCATAGTTCCCCTTGAAGTTATCATAAGAAACGTTGCAGCAGGCAGCTTCTCCAAGAAGCTCGGCATCGAGGAGGGCACTCCTCTCAAGCAGCCTACTCTTGAGTTCAGCTACAAGAATGACGATCTCGGCGATCCGTTCATCAATGACTACTATGCACTCGGTCTCGGTCTGGCTACAAAGGAGGAGATCGAAACTATTACAAAGTACGCTTTTGCCGTAAATGATTTTATGGTAAAGTTCTTCAAAAAGCTCAACATCGACCTCATTGACTTCAAGATCGAATTCGGCAGAACCTCGGACGGCACTGTTATCCTCGCCGATGAGATCTCTCCCGATACATGCCGCTTCTGGGACAGCACCACTCACGAGAAGCTCGACAAGGATCGCTTCCGCAGAGATATGGGCGGTGTCGAGGAAGCATATCAGGAAATCATGAAGAGACTTATGGGAGAATAAAAAAATGGGCGGATTTTTCGGAGCAGCTTCAAAAAACGACTGTGTGACCGACGTATTTTTTGGGACAGACTATCATTCTCATCTTGGTACAAGAAGAGGCGGTATGACCGCTTATTCCGAGGAACTCGGCTTTCAGAGAAGCATCCACAGCATCGAGAATTCTCCGTTCAGGACGAAATTCCTTTCCGATATCGAGGGCATGAGCGGCAAGCTCTGTATCGGCTGTATCAGCGATACGGATCCTCAGCCTATTCTTGTACGTTCCAAGCTCGGCATATATGCCGTTTGCAGTGTCGGCATCATCACTAATGCGGACGCACTCGTTAATGAGCTCCTCGAAAGCGGCTGTGCAAACTTCGAGGCAATGAGCAGCGGAAGCATCAATTCGGGAGACCTCATCGGCGCTCTCATCGCGCAGAAGCCCTCTTTCACCGAGGGTATCAAGTATGCGCAGGAAAAGATCGAGGGTACTATGTCCCTCATCATACTCACAAAGGACAATATCATTGCGGCAAGAGACAGGTTCGGCAGACTCCCGATCATTATCGGCAAGCGCGAGGACGGCTACTGTCTCGCACTCGAGTCGTTCTCGTTCAAGAAGCTCGGCTACGATACATATCGCGAGCTTGAGCCCGGCGAGATAGTAAGTCTGACGGCGGACGGATGCGAGGTGCTCGAGGCAGGCTGCAAGGACAATCTCAAGATATGCTCGTTCATGTGGACCTACTACGGCTATCCCAATGCCGTTTACGAGGGCGTGAACGTTGAAGTTATGCGTACAAGAAACGGCGAGATCATGGCTGAAAACGACATCAAGGCAGGCAGACTCCCCGATGTCGATTATATCTGCGGAGTTCCCGATTCGGGCACTCCCCATGCGATCGGCTATGCTAACCGCAGCGGTATCCCGTTCGCACGTCCGTTCATCAAGTACACTCCCACATGGCCGAGAAGCTTTATGCCGACTAACCAGAAGATGAGAAATCAGGTCGCTAAAATGAAGCTGATCCCTGTTCACGAGCTCATCGAGGGCAAGAGGCTCCTCTTTGTTGACGACAGTATCGTTCGCGGTACTCAGATGCGCGAGACCGTGGAGTTCCTCTACGAGAACGGAGCTAAGGAGGTACATATGCGTTCGGCTTGTCCGCCGATCATGTACGGCTGCAAGTATCTCAACTTCTCAAGAAGCACATCCGAAATGGAGCTCATCGCTCGTCAGATAATCGACGAGCTTGAGGGTGCGGACGGCGTGAACTATATCCTCGAATACAGCGATTCCTCGACCGAACGCGGCAAGAAGCTCCGCGATGAGATCTGCCGCAGACTCAAGCTCACATCCCTTGAATTCCAGTCGCTTTCGGGCACAGTAGCGGCTATCGGTCTGCCCGAGTGCGGACTCTGTACATACTGCTGGTCGGGCAGAAAGTAAAGG
>DHYN01000111.1 GCA_002414125.1 Ruminococcus sp. UBA5129
TGAACGAGCTTGCGAGTGGACAACGTGGTGCGCGTGGCAGCTTCGCCGCAAAATACTTTTGACTTTTCGTCTGTAGTGTGATATAATATAAATAATTTTTAAAAAGAGGGGAGTGCGCTATGAATCCGAAGCTTCCGTATCTGCGCGACAAAACATCAAAGCTTACGACGTCACCGGGAGTCTATATAATGAAAAACAGGCTCGGCGACATAATCTATATAGGCAAGGCGAAAAACCTCAAAAACCGTGTAAGCAGCTATTTCCGCGAGAATCCCGACCATACTCCGAAGGTCGCTGCAATGGTCGCGAACGTGTGTGATTATGATTTCATCGTCACTGACAGCGAATTCGAGGCGTTGCTGCTCGAGTGCAGTCTCATAAAGCAGCATAAGCCGAAGTACAACATTCTCCTGAAGGACGACAAGGGCTACCACTATATCCGCATCTCGGACGAGGAGTACCCGAGGATAACCGAGGAGAAGAATACGCAGTCCCCGGGAACTTACATCGGTCCGTACATGAGCGGCTTTATCACAGGAGAGGCTGTAAGCGAGGCGAACCGTGTTTTCATGCTGCCGACATGCAGAAAGAGGTTTCCGCAGGATTTTCGGAAAAGCCGACCGTGTCTCAACTACCATATCAAGAGCTGTATGGGAGTCTGCCGCGGAAACATCTCCGCCGACGATTACTGCGAGATAGTACGCAGAGCGGTGGACTACATCAAAAGCGGCAGTACGGAATCGGTCGAGCGCATGGAGACTGAAATGCTCGAAGCCGCCGAAAACCTTGATTTCGAGAAGGCTGCGATACTGCGCGACAGGATAAACGCCGTCAAGCGCGCCGCAGAAAAGCAGAAGATCATCAACAACGGAGTCCGTTCGGCAGACGTTATCGGCATCGCCGAATACTGCGGCGGAATATACATTTCCGTGCTGATGTACCGCGACCACAGGCTGTTCGACAAGTCCGTGACCGAGCTTGAAAAGCAGGGCGGAGGCGAGGATGTCCTCGGCGAATTCATGCTTCGCTTCTATCACGGCAAGGAGGACATCCCGTCTGAGATCGTCATCGACCACATCCCCGAGGATTCGGAGCTGATAACGATGATGCTCGAAAAGCAGTGCGGTCATAGGGTGAAGCTCGTCTGTCCGCAAAAGGGCAGGTTCAGCGAGCTTCTGAGAGTTGCCCGCAACAACAGCGCCGAATACGCTGCGATACGCAGCAGCCGAACGGGTAAGGAGATCATCGCGCTTGACGAGCTTGCGAAAACCCTCGGGCTTGCCAAGCCGCCTCAGTACATCGAGGCTTACGATATTTCCAACCTCTCCTCGGAATCAATGGTCGCAGGAATGGTAGTATTTGAAGACGGCAGACCCCTGAAAAAAGCGTATAAACGCTTTACTGTAAAGGAACAGGAGCTGCAGAACGATTACGGAAGTATGCGCGAGGTGCTTAAACGCCGATTGAAGCATATCGTCGATCAGGAGGGCGATGAATATTTTTGCAGAACGCCTGATCTTATACTTCTTGACGGCGGAAAGGGTCACGTTAACGCTGTTGCACCCGTTCTGCGTGAGCTTGGCTTAAATATCCCTCTTTTTGGAATGGTCAAGGACAATAAGCATCGTACCCGTGCAATAGCAGCAGGAGGATGCGAGATACAAATAAATAACCTGAAATCAGCGTTTAGCCTTGTTACTCGTATACAGGACGAGGTACATCGTTATTCGGTGAACTATATGCATTCAAAACACAAGAAAAAAACCTACAGTTCCGAACTCCTTTCGGTAAAGGGGATCGGTGAAAAAAAAGCTGCTAAGCTTCTTATGAGGTATAAGACCCGCGATAATCTGAGAAAAGCTTCTCCCGACGAGCTTGCCGCAGCCGCAGGAGTAAACCTTGAAACTGCAAAGGCGCTTTGGGAGGTTATTCATGAGCTGGAATAAGGAGGTAATTTGCATGGGAAGCAAAATATTGGTCAGTTCGGATAATTCATTGTTTATCAAAACGTTAAAAAAAAGTCTTGAAAACGCTTCGATCGAAGTTGTTCTTTGCGGAAACACCTGCGAGGAAATAATGGACGCTCTTGAAAAAGATAATTTCGACATGGTGTATATCTATACTTTAAAGGGGAAAGCTTCTTCCGCTGAGTTCATAGATAAAATTCACAGTCAATTCACAAGTATTAGAATTTTATTGTCGGTATACCACGAATCTTACAATATTATTAACAGTCTTACGATTTCTGATCGTGTGAAATGCGTAGTAATGCCGATGTCGATCAAACGACTGACTGAAATAATCCGGCGCCTGCTTGAGCAGAAAAAATCTGACGTTTATTCATATATTGCCGATTATCTGTATCTTCTCGGCCTGCGGAAAAACTACAACGGCTTTTCATATCTATGTTCGGCAATAGCTCTTTGCCTTGAAGATCCTACAAGAGTAAACGCCATCGTAAAGAGAATATATGATGAAGTCGGTAAGGAATACGGTGTCGGAGGAATTATAATCGACCGTTCGATAAGGCATCTGTCCAAGGCCGTTTATGAAGACGGTCTCGTTCCGGTGCTTACCTGTGGACAGCTTACAGAAAAAATGACAAATTATGAGCTTATTTGTTCCGCAGGCGACCGCTTTGTAAACAGCAGAACCATGAACAGCCCTTTGAATAAAAATGCAGCAGCGCACA
>DHYN01000023.1:0-1101 GCA_002414125.1 Ruminococcus sp. UBA5129
CGAGTTGAGTATCAGCAGCATGGCGACTCCCGAGTCGGCGAAAACTGCGAACCACATGCTTGCGAAGCCGATGAGTCCGAGAACGATGACCATGAGCTTGAAAAACAGTGCAAAAACGATATTCTGTGTGGAGATACGGAGAGTCTTGTCGGCGATTTTTTTGGCTTTTACAGCCGAATCGAGTTCATTGTTCATGAATATAACGTCAGCCGCCTGATGTGCGAGCTCCGATCCGTTGTGGAGTGCCGCGCCTACATCTGCGCCTGCAAGCACCGGACCGTCATTGATACCGTCACCAATGAACATTACCGCGCCCTTTTCGGCACGCAGCCGCTTCACCTCAGCGAGTTTATCATCGGGCATGAGCTCGCCGCTAATGTTGTCGATACCGAGAGCTTTTCCCGTGATCTCGGCATTTTTCTTTTTGTCGCCCGTGAGGAGAGAGGTGTGGATGCCCATTTTTTTGAGCTCGCCGATCGCAGCGGGAGTTCTCTCGCGGAGCGTATCGGAGACTACGATGAATCCCAGTGGTTTATCTGAGCGTGCGATGCAGACAACGCTGCCTGCCGTTTCGGGTAGATTCGGGAGGTCAATGCCGTGCTCTGCCATGAGCATTTCGTTTCCGCAGAGAATATCCGAGCCGTTTATGGTGCAGGAGATGCCTCGGCCTGCGATCTCGGAGACGTTTTCCGCTTTGGAATAGCGGACAGAGCGCTCCGAGCAGTATCTCATGATGTTGACAGCGACAGGGTGGTTTGAAGCTTCCTCGCATGATGCTGCGATCGAGAGCAGCTCATCCACCGTGAATTCATCGAACGTTTCCGTATGTGTTACGGAGAAAGTGCCGTTCGTGAGCGTACCTGTCTTGTCGAAAGCCACCGCTTTGACCTTTGCAAGAGCCTCTATCGCCTGACCGCCTTTGAAGAGGATACCGAGTCCGGAAGCGGCACCGATTCCCGAAAAATAGGCAAGCGGAACGCTGAGAACGATAGCGCACGGACAGCTTATAACGAGAAATGTGAGTGCAGTGTATATCCATTTCTGCGGATTGCCAAAAATAATCGAGGGGATGATCGCAACTGCCGCAGCGGCAGCCATGAC
>DHYN01000023.1:1124-2249 GCA_002414125.1 Ruminococcus sp. UBA5129
GTTTGGCTTTGAAGCGGCAGCGGTCTCAACGGCATCCGCAAGCTCGGCGATCGTTGAGTCCTTTGCTTCGGCGAGCGCCTTGACAGTGATGACACTGCCGAGATTGATGCAGCCCGAAACAGCTTTGTCACCTGCATTTGCCGTGGTCGGAACGGACTCGCCGTTGATCGCGGAGGTGTCGAGGGAGGTGCTTCCCGAGTCGANNTATTCGCTCGCCGACCTTGACACGGAAGATGTCTCCGACCCTGATCTCGTCGGCATTCACGCGGACGAAGTTCTCACCTTGCAGGACGTCGGCTTCATCGACCTTGAGTGAAGCTGCTGCCGAAATTGCCTCACGGCTGCGGCGGACGGCATAGTGCTCGAAAAGCTCGCCGATACCGAAGAACAGTACGACTCCGACAGCCTCGGAGTACTCGCCGAGGATGATTGCGCCGATCGTTGCAACGCTCATGAGGAGATTCTCATCGAAAAAGTTTCCGTGTCTGATATTTTTAATAGTACTGATGAGTATATCCCGACCGAGAGTGAGGTAGGAGATGATGTACAGGACGAACGAAGCTGTTTCCGCACCGAGTCTTCCGCAGATAATGGCAGCAGCGTAGATAAGCGCTCCGATAACGAGAATTGCGATGTCAAATTTGAGGGACTCCTCGGATTTTGTTTCTGCTTCCTCGGCAACGAAATCGACATCAGATTCGATTTTCCGAGCAGCACGGCGGAGCTTTTTTATCGTGGAATCGTCGATATTTCCGCTGATCTTCAGTTTTTTCGAGGCGAATATCACCGATACGGAGTCAACGATCGCGAGACGATTGAGTTCCTCTTCGATTTTTGCAGCACAGTGTGCGCAATCGAGGTTTTTAATGATATAAGTTTTTGTCATAGGGATCACCTTCCAAACATATGAATATTTGTTCATGTGTTTAATATATCATATTTCTATCCTTTTGTCAAGAGTTTTTTGAAATAAGTTTGATATGCACCTCTCACATTGTTGCCCCTATACCTATTATAATATACAACCCTATTGAGTTGCTTTTGTGAGGGGATGGCTATTCGTGCTTAAAGGCTTGTGCTCCTCTCAACTATAATCTCTCGTTTGTACTTATAGTATGTGTTTCG
>DHYN01000023.1:2319-4419 GCA_002414125.1 Ruminococcus sp. UBA5129
TCGTCTTTTTTGCCCTTTGGAATCACTACCTTATGAAAGCTTTCAAAATATCCGTTTTAAAACGGCATAATTGCGGTGAGAAAAACAAATCATCTTACCGTACCGCCATGCACATCCTCCCGCTCGGCAGGAGAAGTTCAGATTGGCGGACAGTCAATGCAGGATCTTGCGCTGACTAATGACGAAAGGAGTGATATACATGCTTGCAGGGCAGGAGATCTACAGCGGAGGTGACGAGCATATCATTTTTCGTAAAAAGGATGCATCCAACGGCTGCGCAACTGTTAACGAGCTCATAGAGAGCTGCCGGACTTCACGCGAAAGCCTTGAAATTCTTTACAATATGTTCAAGAAAAACGTATTTGCCGTCGCATACAGTATAACCTGCGACTATCATCTTGCGGAGGACTGCGTTGCAGAGACCTTTGTAAGACTTACGCAGGTAAGAAGATTTTCTTCAAAGGGCGGTGACGGTACGGGATTTATCCTCACTGTTGCACGAAATGTTGCCCTCGAACAGCGAAGAATGCAAAAGAGATCACAGGTGAATTGCATCATACAAGCCTACGGTGATGCNNGGTCGAGGACAGTATTTTCGTTAACGGACTGCTGAAGCATCTCTCCGACAAGCAGAGGCAGATCGTTATGATGAAGGTTTACAGCGAGCTCACGTTCAAGGAGATCGCCGGAGTGATGAAATGTCCCGAGAGTACGGTAAAATCCAAGTACAAACGGGCTATCGAGATCTTACAAAGGGAGGCAGGTGCTGAAAATGAATAAGAATATCGGTTTTGAAAACGAGCTGAAACGCAAAATGGATGAAATGGCATCCTCAGTTGACTGCTTCGACAGGATCGCAAGCCGTGCTTTCCCCGACAGCAGCAACGATTTTGAGGACGCCGAGGACACGATCACCGAGCTCGAACACTATTCGCACAATTCAAGGTCTATCCGTGTGACAACTGTTATCGCAGCGGCAGCAGCTTTGGTGCTGTGTTTGTTTTTTCTGGCTAAGCCGACGGGCTTTGTAAATAACGTGCTTTCAAACATGGGCTCGGGTTCGTCCAAGCAGACTTACCGCACGCTGCTTGCGGAGATAAAGTCCGAGACCTCGACAAATGATTATAAATATTACGACACGACTCTCAGTGACTTCATTGAAAATGATATACTCATCAGTCCGATTTACGGATGTCCGTTTGAGAAGAACAGCGATCCCGATGTGAGGGTGAGATATTTCGTTAAGATGTACAATGACGTACCGACGAACAAGATCTACGCAGTGGAGTATGAGGGAGATTACGAAAACGGCAATTTCCTCGCCGCCGCCGAGACAGGCATTGACTTTACCGAGGATGAGCTGAGGAAGGCTTTCGACCTGATAACCGACAGAGACTACAGTGATCTGAGCGGTCAGGTGTACAATAATATCTTCCTGACGAATGAAGCGGATGATCCGTCGGCTGCGTACTACACCACCGATATGATCTGCAAGTTCGGCACAGAAGTAAAGGCGTTCCGTACTGATGTTCTCTACATGCATTATGAGGGAAGCTCCGATTACTCATACGATCTGCGCATCTTCGATCATTCTGACAATACGGGGTCATCGGCTGACAGCGAAAACGGCTTCATTGACAATTCAGAGCTCGTTTCACTTCGCGGATGCTATCAGACTGCGCTCTACTTCAACGGCAGGTCTGCAAGAGCTGACAGCGATGCAAAGGCAAACGGCTCGTCATTCACACATTCGGATATGATCGATCTTTCGGCGAACTTCAACAGCGTTGGTCTTAGCGAGGTGAGAGTCGATCTCATTGACTATATAAACAGAGAAAACGGCGATACCCCAAAGATAAATACGGGTGAGCTGATCGGCTGCGAGCTTGATATTTCCTATTATAACAGGGAAAATGCCAATCATATAAAAGTTCCTGCCGTAGGAAGCTTCAGGGTGCTTACTGAAACAGACACCTACGGAACGGTCTTTATCAATTGCTTTGATAAGGACGGAAATGCTTTGCGCGTAGAAACAGCTATTTATTCTGACGATAATATGTCAGAAATCAAAGAATAACAGATACAAAAGAAGGTTGAAAC
>DHYN01000023.1:4576-5292 GCA_002414125.1 Ruminococcus sp. UBA5129
GAAGCACCGCGAGCCGTGAACCGACATTGCGACCATGAGCCGATTTCATTAATGTCGCACGCGCAGTGAGTCATGAGCAGAACTCGCAGACTCGAGCCGACTTCAAGACAAAAGACCTCCTCGGAAACTAAAAANNCTAGTTTCCGGGGAGGTCTATAAGATTGGAGTATAGTTCGGAGAAATTGATCTCCGTGCAGTCATGATGAGTGCTTGCAGTTCTGACAGCCGTTCATGAAGCTGTCGGGATCATCTATCAGACGTGAGCCGTGAGGAATGAATCTCAGGCGTTCGAGCGGCACAAGCTTTTCCTCGGGACACTCGATCTCCACTCTGCCTATCCCTTTGAGACACGTCTTGAACAGTACCGAGCGTACAAGTCCGTCACAAAGCATCAGCTCTCCGCCGTCATCGTAGTCGTAGATGACTGTGGACTCGGCACGGTAGGAATACGCTATAAACCCGATCACCTTACCCTTATCGAGCGCTTCGGTTATGTGCAGATCAGGGTCGTTAGCACGCTCGGCAAGCTCCTCGTAGCCATCGACCGAAAATTTCTCCTGTATTTCGAGCATATCAGCCCTCCTTGCCCATTGCGTTTCTCAGTGCGCGAAGCTCCTCGGCAGTAAGCTCGCGGAAATCTCCGGGCTTGAGCATACCGAGCTTAACGGGACCTATACTGATCCTGCGCAGACGGGCTACCTCGAGTCCGACCGCCT
>DHYN01000052.1 GCA_002414125.1 Ruminococcus sp. UBA5129
GCACACAATTCCTATGTGGACAGGTTCTGAATTTTACTTGTAAAGAACTCTGACTCTGATAACTCCGTCAACAGCATTGATCTTGCCCTCGACGGAAGCGGAGATATCACCTGTAACGTCAAGCATTGTGTAAGCGAAATCCTTTTTGCTGGCGTTTACCATGTTTTCGATGTTAATGCCCTCATTGCCCACAGCCGTTGTGATCGAAGCGATCGTTGTAGGAACATTTTTGTGGATAATACAGATCTTTGTACCTACAGCGTTCATTGAAGCGTTGGGGAGATTTACGCTGTTTTTAATATTTCCGTTTTCGATGTAGTCGATAAGCTCTTCTGCCGCCATAACAGCACAGTTGTCTTCGCTCTCGGGAGTTGAAGCTCCAAGGTGCGGGAGAACGATAACGTCGTCAACGCCGAGAACAACATCGTCAGCGAAGTCTGTAACGTACTTAGCGACCTTGCCGTCAGCAATAGCCTTTACAACAGCCTCGCTGTTGATGAGCTCGCCTCTTGCAAGGTTGATGAGACGAACGCCGTCCTTCATCATTTCGATCTGAGCGGTGTCGATCGTATTCTTTGTAGCAGGAGTGTAGGGCATGTGGATAGTGATGTAATCGCTCTCCTTGTAGATGTCGTTGATGTCGTTGACAACCTTAACGGAGCAGTCGAGATGGATAGCAGCGTTGATAGAGAGATAGGGATCGTATCCGATGACCTTCATGCCGAGTGCAAGAGCAGCATTTGCGATCTTTCCGCCGATAGCGCCGAGACCGATGATACCGAGAGTCTTTCCGAGAAGTTCAGGACCTGCAAACTTAGACTTGCCGCCCTCAACAGTTTTGGGAGCATCCGGTGTACCCTTGAGAGAAGCAGCCCATGCAGCAGCCTCAGTGATCTTTCTTGAAGAAAGGAGAAGTGCGCAGACTGCAAGCTCCTTAACGGCATTTGCGTTAGCGCCGGGAGTATTGAATACGCAGATACCCTCCTCAGCACATCTGTCAACGGGGATATTGTTTACGCCTGCACCTGCACGAGCGATAGCAAGAAGATTGCTGCCGAACTCCATATCGTGCATCTTAGCGGAACGAACCATGATAGCATCGGGATTTTCGGGAGCGTCAGCGATAGCGTACTTGCTCTTATCGAAAATATCAGTACCGATGCTTGAGATCTTGTTAAGAGTCTGAATATTAAACATTATGATTACCTCTTTCTTAAATTGAGATATAGTATGCGGTCAGCAGAACTGATACCGCAAGCAGCGCGATGCCTATGATAAGACATGCGCTCGTTTTCATCACGGTCTGAGACATGGGGTGGTTTTCAAGGAAGCATTCCCTCGGAGAATCGCCGAAAAAGGAGATTGCCAGCTCTCCGCCTATGTCAAATTCGGGAAACTTTTCAAACATCATTTTGCTGATGTTCAGATGAAGCGGAGCAGTCCGTACGCATCCGCTCGAATTTGTAAATTCAACAACAGGAGTTACGATATCAAGAGCAGCATTTGCAGCCAAAGCCACGATATTACCGTGATTTTTTGCAGCCCTATGCGCCACTACCGTACCCGTGGCAAACTGACGATCCGAATACCTTGTTTTCTGTTCCCAGATCCCAAAAGCAGTCGTTATCAGACCGAAGACGAAGAATACGATTATTACGGGCATAGATCAAGCGTTCTCTTCCTCAAACTTCTTCATAAATGCAACGAGAGCCTCAACGCCCTCGATAGGCATAGCGTTGTAGATAGAAGCTCTCATACCGCCTACAGTTCTGTGACCCTTGAGGTTTACGAGACCTGCTGCAGTAGCTTCCTTAACGAACTTAGCGTCGAGCTCATCATTGCCTGTAACGAACGGAACATTCATGAGTGAACGATCCTTCTTCTCAACAGTGCCCTTGAACATCTTGCTGTTGTCGAGGAAATCGTAGAGGATAGCAGCCTTTTTCTCGTTGATAGCCTTCATTCCCTCGAGACCGCCATTCTTCTTGATCCACTTGAATACCTTGCCGCAGATGTAGATGCCGTATGTAGGAGGAGTATTGTAGAGAGACTCGTTATCAGCCTGAACCTTCCAGTCGCACATTGTAGGAGTAGCCTTGAATGCAGGACCGTCAGCGATAAGATCCTCACGAACGATGATGATCTGAACGCCGGACGGACCAACGTTCTTCTGAACGCCGCCGTAGATAACGCCGTACTTGCTGACATCAACAGGCTCAGAAAGGAAGCATGAGGAAACATCAGCTACAAGCTCCTTGCCCTTTGTGTTGGGGAGCTCCCAGAACTTTGTACCATAGATAGTGTTGTTCTCGCAGATGTAAACGTAGTCTGCATCCTCAGGGATATCGAGATCGGAGCAATCGGGAATATATGAGAAGGTCTTGTCGGCGGATGAAGCGACTCTTACGACCTCACCGTACTTTTCAGCCTCGGAAGCAGCCTTCTTAGCCCACTGACCTGTGATGATGTAAGCAGCCTTGCCGTTCTTCATGAGGTTCATGGGGACTTCTGCGAACACGAGAGAAGCTCCGCCCTGAACGAAGATGACCTTGTAGTTGTCGGGGATATTCATAAGGTCGCGGAGATCCTTCTCTGCTTCCTTGATAATGCTGTCATAAACCTTTGAACGGTGGGACATCTCCATTACGGACATTCCACAGCCCTGATAATCCATCATTTCCTCTGCTGCTTCCTTGAGGACTTCCTCAGGGAGCACTGCAGGACCTGCGCTGAAGTTATAAACTCTGCTCATTTTAAAAACCTCCAAAAATAATTTATGCAAAGAAATAATCTTTTGCCATACGCTTATAATTATACTACTTTTAACGTGATAAGTCAATATATAGCGGGCTTTTTTTGTAATAATTGCACTTTTTTTCGATATACGGCTCTCCGAACCGTAAACCAAAGGTAACGCGGAGGTTTCTTCACGGTGCAAATTGGATAAAATATATTATTTGTTTACTGATAATTTACAGAGTGATCCGCCTTTTTACGCCGTTTCACATTGTAAAGCTTGAGCAAAGATGTTATAATATAATGGATTGTTTATTAAAGATTTAAGGCAACACCGCACGAAAGGAGCATCAGGATGTATAAAAAAATCACCGCACTCCTCGCCTGTGCAGCAGTTACGCTCTCCGCTGCATCAGGCTGTTCAAAAAAGAATGAAACATCCGCAAAACCACACGTCAGCAACGATGAAATGAGCTTCGATGAGGATTGGAACATCCCCGACAAAACAGACGCTTTGTCTTCGGAAGATCAGACGGAGAACCCTGCCGAAGCTGTCACCGAACACGTCAGCCCGACCGTTACGGTCACATCAAGACTCGGCGCTCAGACAACTCCCGATGTCACGCTCGGAAGAAGCGACGGCTCGAACACCGTCAAGCTGCCGCTTTCCGACTTCATTCAGGACGGCGATATCATAGAAAGCTTCACGTTCATCATATATTCGGATGACGGAAAAAACATCGGCACTTTCAAGGGCGGATGCGGAATATCGGTCACAAAGGACTGCCCGTCCGGAAAGGACGGCTGGTATCAATGTCCCGATTTTACCGCGCCTACTCAAGGGACTTACGGCGAGATCACCTGGACAGTTCCTGCCGAGCTTCGAGAATATATATCCTCCGGAGGTGATATAATGTTCGGCTACTGGTGGGGAAACGCCTCAAGCATCCGCCTCGATACGGCAGTCTGCACCTACACGCGTACTGCAAATATACCGTGTGACGGTTCGACATCTGTCAATGTGGGAAAATCAGTCTCCTACAGCGACGCTGATAACAAGGTCGGCTTCGCTGTCTCGGAAGCCGTTCCTGACGGAAATATCCCTACCTCAGTTACATTCGACATCAGCTCTCAGGGGTCGCTCGGCAAGTTCACGGGAGCTTTCTCGGTAGGAAGCTATCAGTCTCAGGACATAGCCGTTTTCACGGACAGCCCGAATGTTACGCTCACCTGGATCCTTCCCGAGGAGGCTAAGGCAGAAGCCGCCCGCAGCGAGCAGATCGAGCTCGGATACTGGTGGAGCGAGCAGAACAGCATCACCCTCAATTCAGCCACGGTCAACTACGCCTACGGAAAAGCCTCCCCTGCTGCGGAAACTCCTTCCGCACAGCTCCCGACAGCAGATTCCAACGACACTCCGACAAGCGATCTCAGAAGCGCAAAGGAGCTCGTCAATGCGATAAATGTCGGCTGGTGTCTCGGAAATACTCTCGACTGCTACGACTATTCAAGCTGGACGACCGATGCCGAGACTGCATGGGGAAATGTTCGCACCACTAAGGCAATGATAGATTCCGTAAAAGCTAAAGGCTTCAATTCGATAAGAATACCCGTTACATGGGGTGAGCATATGAACGGAAACACGATCGACACGGCTTGGATGAAGCGCGTGAAAGAGGTCGTGGATTACGCTTACGGAAACGGCATGATCGTCATCCTCAACATGCACCATGACGACTATACATGGTTCGTACCGAACGAATCTCAGTACGCTGCAAACAGCGCTAAGCTATGCGCGATCTGGACACAGATCTCCGCCGAATTCAAGGACTACGGCGATCGTCTCCTCTTCGAAGGCATGAACGAGCCACGTACCGTCGGAACATCGGCAGAATGGAACGGAGGTACTGCTCCCGAGCGCGCCGTAATAAACAAATACGAACAGGATTTCGTCAATACGGTAAGAGCCTCGGGCGGAAACAACTCCGATCGCACTCTTATCGTTACAACATATGCCGCTTCGGCTGTCGATTCGGCTATAAACGATGTTGTTATTCCGAACGACAAAAATATCATACTCTCACTCCACTACTACGCTCCGTGGAAGTTCTCGGTCGGCGAGAGCACCGCTTTCGGAGCTTCCGAAAAGGCTGAGCTTGATACGAAATTCTCACAGCTAAAGTCAAAGTTTGTCGATAAGGGCATAAACGTCATCATCGGCGAATTCGGCTGCGTAAAAGCCGCCTCCGACGACGTCAGAGCGCAGTACTACGAATACTATATCAAATCGGCTAAGGCTAACGGTCTCAAGTGCTTCATCTGGGACAACGGGGTGCTGAACGGTGACGATACATACGGTCTATTCGACCGAGAGAAGCTCACGTGGAACGATACTATCATCAATGCAGTCATGAACGCTTCAAAGTAACAAATACAGGCAGCACCGCACAAAGTCCGTCTTNNTAAAGATTACCTTTATTCTATCCGATTACTGACGAACGACAGCTCAAAGAGCGTGCCTTTGTCTATCTCGGAATACACAAAGATGTCGCCGCTGTGAGCCTGAACGATCCTGCGCGCGATCGACAGACCTACGCCGACACTGCGCATTGTATTATCGCCTGATTTCCGCCCGAAACGCTTCCAGAGGTTCGGGATATCGCTCTGCGGAATCCCGACTCCGTCATCGGAAACAGAGACGACCGTGACAGACGGATCCTGCCGCAGGGATACCTTTATCTCGGTGCATTCGGCATGGTCGAGAGCATTTTTGATAACGTTCTCGACCGCCTCGCATAACCATATCGCATCGTGCGGCATCACGATCTGCTCATCTTCTGTGAAGCTTACCTCGACTCCTGCACTGCGTATGAGCGGAGCTATATTCGCCACAGCCTGCCTGCATGTCATTGTCAAGTCACGGGAGCTCATATCGTAATCGACCGAATCTGCATTGAGCTTTGCAAGCTTGAGCGAAGCGATGACAAGGCTCTCCATGGAATCGAGATTGTCCGAGATCTCGCCGCAGAGCTGCTCCCTTTTCTCATCCGAAAGCGAGTCGATCTCGCTGAGAATGTCGCTGTTCAGCCTTACCACTGCGAGGTTGGTCTTGAGCTGATGGGAGAGGTCGGTGAGAAGCTCTTTAAGGAAATTCTTCTCGGCATCGACTGATGAATTCATATAACGCATACGCTCGGTTATCAGCCCGATACCCTCCGTGACCCGACAGATCGCACTGAAATCCTCACCGCTCAGCGGCATAGAGACGGATGAGCCGTCTGCTATCCTCAGACATCTGAGGTATATTTTGTCAAGCTCACGGTAGGTTTTCCCGAACATTTTCAGTGTTACGAACATGAATACCGCGATCACGGCAAGCACCGCTCCGAAGCTCACTGCGAATATGAGCAGACGAACATTTCCCCACGAGCCGAGCAGACGAGGGTCCATATCGGGCGAGATCCCGTATTTGCGCAGAGTTTCTCCGCTGCTGCCGAGCAGTTCGTCGGGGATGCTCTTGGAAACAGAACCGAACGCTCCCGTATCGCCGAACAATGCGCGTATCTGCTCCGAAACAATATGGTCTGCGCATTTTGCAGAGATCATCCAGAGAGCTATTCCCGAAACAAGAGCCGTGAGCGCTGCGGCAAGGAATGCCGTAAAGGACGTCCTGTTATTTATAAATCTGTCTACTCTGTCCATTTATAGCCGATACCTCTCTTGGTGATTATCTGTCCGCCGCTGCACCTGCCAAGCTTGTCGCGGAGTCTGCTGATGTTGACGGAGAGCGTATTATCGTTGACGAATATCCCTTTCGAGTCCCAGAGAAAGTCAAGGATCTGCTCACGGGTCACGAAACGGTCACGGTTTCGCTTGAGGTATTCGAGAAGCTTCTGTTCAACGGCAGTGAGGTCGTCAGGCATATCCGATCCGCTCTCCCCTTTCGCTGCACTTCGCCTGAGAACGGCGTTTATTCTCGATACGAGCACCTTCAGACGGAACGGCTTCGCGATATAGTCGTCACCGCCGCTGTCGAGTCCCCGTATCACATCGGCATCGGTATCGCACGAGGTAAGGAAAATTATCGGGATATCGGACTTTTCGCGTATCTTCCCGCAAAGCTCAACGCCGTTTCCGTCAGGAAGCATTATATCGAGCAGGGCAAGATCAGCCTCGCCGAATCGCATGAGAGCGTCCTCGACCGTATAGGTCGGCAGCACTCGGAAGCCCTCGGCTTCGAGCGCAAATGCTATGTTTCTGTTGAGGGCAGTGTCGTCCTCGGTAATAAGGATAGTTTTCATAAGATCTCCCCTTTTATGTTGATTTGCACAAAAATATGCGGTAAAATTTAGTTAAAACGCAGAATAAAATTTCTCTTTGCAGCAAATCGTCATTTTTATGACACTTATCTATGAAACGTTTCAAAGGAGGTGCTGTTATTTTTTATGGAAAGCTTTTCAGAAGATGTTATACTTGCCCGAAAAGGCGATACAGCGGCGTTTTCAAGGCTGTATGAAATGGTGTATAAAGATCTGTATCACATTGCACTCTACTGTCTCAGAGATCCGCACGATGCATCGGACGCCGTCAGTGACACGGTACTCGACGCGTTCTGCACGATAGGCAGGCGCTCGAATCGCTCGACAGCCGCTCGCGTCTGATACTGTCGATGTCCGTCACGGGAGGCTACTCCGGAAAAGAGATCGCGGATGTCTGTGGCATCAGCGAGGGAACAGTCCGATCGCAGCTCTCACGAATACGCAAAAAGCTTCGCATGTCACTGGAATACTGATTGAAAGGAGTATCATCATGAACAGTAATGACGAAAGGATCAGGGATATGTTGGATTCACCGGAGATCCCTCAGGAGCTTTCTCCCGAAAGGATAAGGGAAATGCTCGATGAAAAGGCTCCAAAGAAAAAGAGAAAAAATATAAGCAAAACCGTTACACGCGCCGTTGCAGGCACAGCCGCCTGCGCAGTTATCGCGGGTACATCGGTATATTTTGCAGGACAAAGAAATAACAATAAATTTGATGAAACTGAGGCATCAAGCAATTCCATCTTCTCAGTAAAACCCGAAGCATCGGCCTCCGAGGACAGCGATTCAGAGCGTCCCGACTCCATTTTACAGGGCGCGGAAAGCTACAGACAGATATACAACCTGCTCCGCAGCAAGGCTCTCAAGGAGGATCTGTACTCGTTTTTCAACTTCGGAAACAAGTACAATAACGGTTATGATTATGACTACGCCACAGACATTGCAGCCGAAGAGACGGCAATGGCGAAAGACGACGAAAACGGCATAATCCAGCCGGGCGATACCGCGGCAGATGCTTCCAAAGGAGAACACAATTTCTCCGAGACCTATAATCAGGAGGAAAACGTCCTCGAGGCTGACATCGTAAAAACAGACGGCGACTGCATCTACCTCGTCACTCAGAAAGCCGATATTCAAGACGATTACTCATGGGATTCCTACCTTGAGATCGCACAGGTCAACAGCGGAAAATTTACCGATTCTGCCGTGATAAGGCTCGCAGATGCGCTCGGTCTCGAGGATTCGGACGATTTCATGCATGATGTATCTGTCAGGGAAATGTATCTCTACAACGATATGGTGGTCGTACTCGGCACTGTCTCGCAGATCTACAAGGGTGTTCACGACTTCGAGATCTACAACGGCATGTGCGACTGTCTCTGCGGCGGCTGGTACGACAGCGATACATCTGTTTTTGTCAGCGTTTATACTAAGGGTACAGATCCTAAGCTCATCGGAACATACACTCAGGACGGCGATTTCAACGATGTAAGGATAACTCCCGACGGCACGATGTACATTGTCAGCGACTACTATTCGGGTCAGCCGAGCTACGTCACAAAGGAGTACAACTATACCGAGTATATCCCCGAATACGGCGTGAACGGCAGCCGCGAATTCATCCCAGCCGAAAGGATAATGCTTCCTCCCGGAGGCTTCACGCCGAACGAGGCGCTCTGCTACACGATCATCGGAGGCGTTGATCTCAGTGAAAACGGAAAGGTCGCAAATACCGATATACTCTCGTTTACGGGCAATTCGGGCAGCGTCTACTGCACGGCAGAGAATATCTATCTCGCATGCGGCTACGATGAAACAAAGCTCACTCGCATCGCACTCACCAACGGTATGATAACTCCTGTGGCTGAGGGAAGCGTTGAGGGATATGTCAAGGATCAGTTCTCCATGAGCGAATACGACGGATATTTCAGGATAGCCGTCACCAATGAAAAATGGGACGAGCGCATAGAGGAAATAGACGAATCGAGCAGTGTCGCTTCAACAACGTTCAGCGGTACCGACAATATACTATATGTAATGGATATGGACTTCAACGAAGTCGGAAAGCTCGCAGGCATCGGCAAGGGCGAGACGATCAAATCGGTCAGCTTCAGCGGAAGCACTGCATATATCGTTACCTTCCGTCAGACCGATCCGCTCTTCTCTATCGACATAAGCGACCCGACCTCCCCGAAGATACTCGATGAGTTTAAGGTCACAGGCTTCAGCAGCTACATGCAGCAGTGGCAGGACGGTCTCCTATTCGGATTCGGAACGTCCGCTACCGAAACAGGCTCGGTGACAGGATTTAAGCTCACGATGTTCGACAACTTCGACCCGAATTCTCTCCGCGATCTCGACACAGTGGAATTCGATTACTGGGAGAAGATCAACGGAGGTTCACTCTCACGCGACACCGAAGCATCCTACGACCGCAAGGCTCTGCTGATAGCTCCCGAGAAAAATCTCATCGGACTTCCGATAACGATATACACAAATTCAAATCAGTATGGCGACGAGTCCCACAAAGAAGAATCGGTGTTCGCTTTCTATGCCTTTGAGGACGGAAAATTCGTGAAGCTCGGTGAACTCAGCAAGACATTGGACGATTATACCATAAACGGCAAGTTCCGCCGTGCCGTTTATATCGACGATCACGTTTATGTAATCAGCGCAAGTGAATTTATTGCGGCTGATATTGCAACTATCACCAAGACCGACAGCGTTTCTTTCTGATATTATAGCATAAATTTTTATTAAGTGCAACTCAGAATAATTGGCATTGGTATCAAATATCCCGTTACCCCATTTCGTGGGTGCGAACACCGATTCTTCTTTGTNNTGGGTAACGGGATATTTTCATATGTAATTCAGACTCTTAAGCACGAACAGCCATGTCGTCAGAGTAAAAGCGCTCAGCAGTGTCGTCAGCATGACAGTGCAGGCGGTGACTACTCCCTTGTGACCGAAGCTTTTGCTCATAACAAAGCAGCTTCCCGTTGTTGCGCTTCCGAGCATTACAAGTATCGCGATCAGCTTCTCTCCCCTAAAACCAAGCTTTACCGCTACAGGCAGAAATACGGCACAGAAGAGCACAAGCTTCACCGCGGCTATCCACGCGGCAGTCGGGAGCTTCTCCTTAGCCTCTCCGACCTTGACCGATGCGCCGAGCGCTATCAGCGACAGCGGAGTTGCCATATTTCCGAGGTATGAGACCGATTTCGAGAGTATCACGGGCTGCGGAATATCGAGCACCGACCATATAATACCGATCACGATACCGAGTATGATCGGATTTTTTGCCACATTTTTTGTCGTATCAAGGAGAAGCTGTCCGCGTGATTTTTGCAGCTCGTGATTTTCCGGAGCAGTTAAGGACAAAATAACTACAGCGGCTATATTGTATATCGGAACGGTCGCGGCGATCATGAGTGCAGCCATAGTTGCCTGACCATAAATATTCTTGACGAAAGCGATACCGAGGATCGCGGCGCTGCTCCTATAACACGCCTGTATTATCTCGCCGCGCTCCGAGCGGTCTCTGTGGAGCAAAGAGAAGCCGACTGCCGCGCCTATCGAGAGGAGCGTTGCGGTAAAGCAGAACAGGACGAACCTTGTATCCCATACCGACTTGAAATCGGCTGTGGAGAGATCCATGAACAGAAGCGCCGGAAGAAGCGTCTTGAATACGAAGGTGTTGAGCTTTTTGGTGGTGTGCTCATCGAGAAGTCCGAGCACGATCATCAGCTTCCCGAAAAGCATCATAATGAAAACGGGTATAGTCGCATTGAGCGAAAAGCTGAGATTACCGAGAAAATGTTCCATTTATCAAGCCTCCATTTAATACTAATTATACCACTTCCCGACAAAATTGCAAGAAGTATTTTCGATTTTGTATTTTTTCTCAAAAAAATATTGACTATCGGATGATTTTAGAGTATTATTATAATAAGGGAGATTATGTGCAAAGGCGGAGGCTGCAATGAACAGAAAAAAATTATTGACAGCCGCATTGACCGCTGTGGCTGCAATTTCGGGGTGTAATATGAAAAAAGAACCTGACAGATACGTTTGGAACAATGTTGCTGTCGGAGGCGGCGGCTTCATCACAGGCATCGTTTGCAGCCCTTCCGAAGAAGGACTCTGCTATGTCCGCACAGACATAGGCGGAGCTTACAGGCGTGATAAGGATTCGGACAAATGGATCCCTCTCACCGACCACCTCGGCGGCGATGACTGGAACCTTATAGGCATCGAAAGCATCGCCTCAGACCCTGTTGAGCCTAACAGAGTCTATCTGATGTGCGGCACATACACGAACAATAAGTCGGCGCNNCAGCTCTTCCGACTACGGAAAAACATGGGAGCGCTGCGATGTGCCTTTCAGATGCGGCGGAAACCAGTCAGGACGCGGTACGGGCGAAAGACTTGCCGTCGATCCGCACAATAACAATATCATCTACTGCGGAACACGCAGCGACGGTCTGTGGCGTTCCGAGGACTTCGGCGCTTCATGGGAAAAGACCGACAGCTTCCCCGTAAAGGGCGACTACGTCCAGAACGGCGACAGCATCGGGATCATGTGGGTGGAATTCGACCCGTCATCAAACGACATCTACGCAGGCGCTGCAATGCAGAACGGCGAGTGCATATACAGATCATCGGACAGCGGTTCGTCCTGGGATACTCTGCCCGCGAATCCCGTTGGCTATCCGCTTCAAGCGGAGATCTCGGAGCACGGTACGATGTATCTTGTGTAGTCCGATACGGCAGGTCCGCACACCGACCCGAAAAACGGTGCGGTGTATTCCCTCGACCTCGCCTCGCAAACATTCACGGATATAACTCCGAATGTAGGCGATAACCGCTACGGAGGCTTCGGTGCGATCTCGCTCGTCAGCTCCGACACGGACACTATCGCCGTAACATCGCTCGGATTCTGGGATGAACGCGGCGATAATATCTACCGCTCCACTGACGGCGGTGAAACGTGGCGCGCTCTGTATACAAATACGGAAAAAAACTACATCATGGACAACAGCGAGGCTCAATGGCTGAACTGGGGTCGTGAAGAGTCAAAAACAGGCTGGTGGACAGCTTCTGTCGCGATCGACCCGTTCGATCC
>DHYN01000034.1 GCA_002414125.1 Ruminococcus sp. UBA5129
GCCGACAGAGGAGCTTATCCCCCCGTCACCCGTGGAGGCTTCCGATCCGAATACCGTTACTTTCGATGACGGCGATTTTTCGTTTGCAGAGATCGTTGAACGTAACGACACTGATAATGCCGATACAGCAAGCGGTGAGCTTTCGGTCGTAGATATTCAGGGCAACAAGATGCTCAGATTCTCCGATGACAACAGCATTCCGCTCAGCGGCAAGGTTCAGAAGATCAAGATAAGCGCCGTTAAGCTCATCGGTGCGGAGAATCTCGACAAGGTCAAGAAGATCGAGGCTCCTCTGTCGGCTGCTCAGCCTCCGTAGCTTCTATGGGAGCAGCTTCTGTAGGCTGCTCGTCTGCCTTTGATCCTGAGGTGTCCTTGCTGTCACTGCATCCTGCCATAGCCGCGAGCATGGAAAACGCCAATGCACATGCTGCTGCTTTTCTGAAATCCATAAAAATTCCTCCCAAGAATTAAAAAAGATATATGCGCCCCTTTTTATATCAATCTATTATTTTAAATTATAGCATTCTTCGCATGTAAAGTAAAGTGACACATTTCACAAAAAAATCCACCTAAAATTGTCACTGCCCCGAGGCGCTCCTGTTCCTGTGTATTATATCGACAGCCTCCTGCATCATCTCAAACGGTCGCTGCTTGGGACTTATCTTGACCGAAACGTATGATTTTCCCGAGCCGTTGAATGTCACTCTTCCCTTGTATGCCGCTGAAAGACCTGCGATCTGCTCCATGCACAGATATTCGGTGTAGAAATACATAGCACCGTTTTTCTGCGATATTTCGGTAATGCCGAGGTGAGCCGCCTTGTTTCTCAGCAGCGATACATCTATAAGTCCCACGACCGATCTCGGAGGGTCGCCGTAACGGTCGATGAGCTCGTCAATAAGGTCGGACTTGTCATCATCCGTAGTAACGATCATAATCTTTCGGTACATGTCGATTCGTTGATTGAGGCTCGAAATATACTTTTCAGGAATATGAGCGTCTATCTGAATGTCCACGAGACACTCAGGTATCTTCTCGGGCTGCTCTCCCCTTTCTTCTGCAATCGCCTCCGAGAGAAGTCGGAGGTACATATCGTAGCCAACCGCTTCCATATGACCGTGCTGCTTTCCGCCGAGGATGCTTCCTGCGCCGCGTATCTCCAGATCTCGCAGCGCTATACGAAAGCCGCTTCCGAACTGGGTGAACTCTCTCATTGCATTGAGCCGCTTTGCGACGACCTCGGTGAGGACCTTATCACGCTTGAAAGTGAAATACGCATATCCGCGGCGGTTGGAGCGTCCCACGCGTCCGCGGAGCTGATAGAGCTGCGAGAGACCGAATCGGTCCGAATCCTCAATGATAAGCGTATTTACATTCGGCACGTCAACGCCTGTCTCGATTATCGTGGTACACACGAGGATGTCTATCTCGTGCTCAACGAGCTGTTCCCACACATCTGACATCTCCTCCTCGGACATCTGACCGTGCGCACAGGCGATCCTTGCATCGGGGACAAGCTCCCTGAGACGTGAAACGCAGCCGAGTATCGTCTCGACCCTGTTATGGATGTAGTACACCTGACCGCCGCGCCTCAGTTCACGGACTATAGCCTGCGCGACCATAGCCGCATTGTACTCGATCACATATGTCTGCACAGGGTATCTGTCCTGCGGCGGCTCTTCAATGACCGACATATCGCGTATGCCGCTCATCGCCATGTTGAGCGTTCTCGGGATCGGAGTTGCGGAGAGCATGAGTATATCTACTCCCGAAAAGCTCTCCTTGAACTTATCCTTATCGGCAACGCCGAAGCGCTGCTCCTCGTCAATTATGGCGAGCCCGAGGTCTTTGAATGTGACACTCTTGCGGATGATCTTATGAGTACCGATGATGAGATCTATCCTGCCCTGCTTCAGCTTCTTGATGATCTCTTCCTGCTGCTTCGTGGTGCGGTATCTCGACAGCAGCTCGATGTTAACGGGGAACTGCTCAAATCGGCGTAGCGCCGTCTGATAGTGCTGATATGCGAGAACGGTGGTCGGTGCGAGTATCGCACACTGCTTTCCTGCGAGCACGCACTTCATCGCCGCACGCAGAGCGACCTCGGTCTTACCGAAGCCCACGTCTCCGCAAAGGAGTCTCTCCATAGGTCTGGGACGCTCCATATCAGCCTTTATCTCAGCGATCGAACGGAGCTGATCCTCGGTCTCGATATACGGAAAGCGTTCCTCGAAATCGCGCTGCATCTCGTCATCAGGATAGAAAGCAAAGCCCTCGCTCTTTTCACGCTTTGCGTACAGTGCGATAAGCTCGTGAGCCATATCCTTGACGGCTTTTTTGACATTGCTCCGCGTTTTCTGCCATTCACCGGACGATAGCTTGTTCAGACGCACCCCCGAATCTTCCCTCGCGCCGATATATTTCGACACGAGGTCAAGCTGCGTAACAGGTATGTAAAGCTTATCCGTACCGGCATACTGGATGGTAATATAATCCTTTGTCACGCCGTCAAATTCAAGCTTACGGATGCCGATAAACCGCCCGATACCGTGACCCGAATGGACAACGAGATCTCCCTCATGTATATCGGCAAGGCTTCTGATCTCCTCGCTCTTGTTCTTCCTCTTGATACGTCTGCGCGATACGGAATTCATCGCTCTTCCCTGTGTTATAAGGACTGTTCTGTTCTCGGGGTATTCAAATCCGCCACCGAGACTTCCTGCCATGAGCGCGACACGTCCTTCGAGTACCTGTGTATCGTCTGTTATTATATCGCACGGTATGTCGTTATCCTCGAGATCCTGCTTTATGATCGGGAGCGTTTTTTCGCTTCCGGCAGCAAGTATCATCCTATAGCCGCGGCGCTTGTACTCGGTAAGATCCTCAATGAGCTGCTTCATCTCGCCGCTCCATGCCGCATTCTGGAGAGCCTCGAAGCTCACAAGCCTGCGGAAATCTATTCTCTCTCCGCCCGACATAAACGAGCTTAGGTAAAGACAGCAGCGCTTTTCGGCGATCGCACGGATCATCGAAAGCTCCGTATAATAGCCGTCAAGCCCCTTGCAGAGCTGACCGTCCTCAAGGAGCAGCTTCATATCCTCACTGTGGCGGCTGATGATGCCGTCTGCGTTTTCCATTATTTCGGAATAATCATTGAAGATCACCGCTCCGTCAATATAGTCCAGTACGCTTGTGGGTTCGCCGTAAACGAGAGGATAGTACTTTACTCCGTTGGTCAGTATCTCGCCCGCTCTAAGTCTGCGCACATCTGAGCTGAGGTGTTCTCTTACTGCTTCGGCACGCTTTCCGCGAGCTTTTTTGCAAAGCTCCTCGATCATATCGGCAAGCTCATCCGCGTCGTAGAGCACCTCGCCTGCCGGAGGTATCACGATCTTTTCTATAGCCTCGCCTCGCCGCTGAGTATCNNGCGAACTCAGCCATTGTATCTATCACGTCACCCCAAAGCTCAAGTCTTACCGGCTTTGCCGCCTGAACAGGAAATATATCTACGATAGAACCTCGCACCGCGAACTGTGACGCGCCCTCGACCTTCTCGCATCGCTGATAGCCGCATGACGAAAGCCTTCTGCAAAGCTCCTGCAAGTCCGTCTCGTCTCCGCTTTCAAGCTCGACAGTCCCTGCAAGGAGCGCGCCGAGAGGAATGACAGGCTGCATTACAGCCTCGACAGCAGCACAAAGGATCTTGCAGCTTCCCTCGGCAGCCTTTGTCAAAGCCGCGATACGCATATGCTCATACTCNNTTTCCCATATACACAGGGCTCATCTGCTGTGCACTCTCGGGCGCGAAAAGGGCGTTTCTATCGTTGTCACAGGAACAGAGGCAGAGGCTAAAAAGCTTTGTGATGACATCAATACAATGTCCGGAAGCGAGACAGCGGTGTTGTTTCCGTCTAAGGAGCTTGTGCTGACCCCTGTCGAGAGCACAAACCGTGAGTATGAGCATATGCGTATCGGATGCTTTTGTACCCTTGAAGCTCGCTGAACACATTAACGAAAATGTTCATAGGGTTCTCCTTTTATGAATTATGCTTGTTCATCGCCTCATCGGTTTTACCCTGTACCATGAGCTTTACGCACTCGCAGGCATTATCGGCAGCCTCTCTGAGCTTTGCCGAATCCTCCTTGCCGAACTTTCCGAGCACCCATTTTGCAAGGTCGTAGTCGGGATGCGGCTTCTTTCCGACACCCATTTTTATGCGGCTGAAATCGTCTCTGCCCGTGAGGTCAATTATGCTTCTCATGCCGTTGTGACCGCCGTGACTGCCCTTTCTGCGTATGCGGAGCTTGCCCGGCTCAAGGGATATATCATCGTAGATCACGATGAGCTTTGATGCGTCTATCTTGTAGAATTCAAGTGCCTGAACGACTGATTCACCGCTAAGATTCATGTATGTGGTCGGTTTGAGGAGCAGGCAGCGCTTACCTTCTATCGTTGCCTCTGCAGTCTTGCCCTTGAATCGCAGACGGTTGATCTGCACCCCGAGCTGCTCCGCAAGAGTGTCTATCGTGAAGAAGCCTGCGTTATGGCGAGTCCCGTCATACTCCATTCCGGGATTTCCCAGACCTGCTATCACATACTCTATTTTACCGCCTCCGCTCTGCGAATTTGAGGAAATACGGTCGAATATATCAAAAATGCTCATACTTTACCTCCGATAATCTTACTATCTGATCTAACATTTTATTATATCATATTCAACCCGATTTGTCAAAGCAGCCGTACAACACGGCGGCGAAGCTGCCGCGCGCATCACGTTGTCCNNAAGCTCGTTCACTTTTACCTGCACGGCACCTACCGTGACTCGGTAACGTTACGGAAATAGAATTGGCACTTTTTGGCGATCGTATTTACTATTATTATAAAATAACGATACATTATCGGAGTCTTTGCCTCCCAATAACCGCTTCGAAATTGCATGAATAAAAGTAAATACTGCTTGCAATAAACACAAAAATATGATATAATAGCTGTAAACAGATATTATAATTTATTATATAAAAAAGGAGGGAACATAATGGATGACATCAGCACAGCAACCGATACACTTCAAGCTATAGAAAAGCGCAAAGAGGCGTTGGCGGCTGAAAAGGCATCGGAAGAGCGCGNNGCTATACCGGAAACTCTCCCGAACTGAGATATATGGGCGAGTCTGCTCATCAGAACGAAACGCTCGCAGCAAAATTCAAGTGTCCCAACTGTAACGCTGAGATCACATTCAAGCCCGAAACTCAGGACTTTGCCTGTGATTACTGTGAGAGCCGTTTCACCGCAAAGGAAATGGAAGAAGCCATCAACGCTGCCCGTGAAAGAGAAAAGGACACCAAAGAACAAGAAGCCATCCATGATTTTGAGTCCCACACTAATATATACCGATGCGGAACGTGCGGTGCGGAGATCATGGCTGACGACCGCGCCACCGCTACATTTTGCTATTACTGCCATGAACCCGTCATCCTCGCAGGACGGCTCACAGGCGAATACAAACCGAACAAGATCATCGCCTTCAAGCTGACACGAGATCAGGCTGAGGCAAAATTCCTTAGTTGGTGCAGGAAAAGATGGTTCCTGCCAAAGTCGTTCAGTTCCGATGCACAGCTCGAAAAAATGACAGGACTCTATGTGCCGTTCTGGGTCGCAGACTGCGACATGACCGCGGTATTCGAGGCGACAGGCAAGAAAGTGCGCCGCTGGGTGTCGGGTAATTATCAGTACACCGAAACAAAGGAATACCACATCATCAGAAATGCCAAAATATGCACCGACGGCATTCCAAGCATCATATACTGCCAATTGGT